>NZ_WAAS01000050.1:0-34648 GCF_008806585.1 Micromonospora sp. AMSO12t | reverse complement strand
CCGCCGCCCCCGGGCTGGGCCGGGCCGCCCCGTCCGGCCCCGGCGCTCGGACCGGGCGGCCAGCCGCTCGCCAGCTTCGGAGACCGGCTGCTCGCCGCGCTGATCGACGTCGCGCTGAGCACGGCGGTGGCGATGGTCCTCTTCCTGCCGCCGTTCCTGATCCTGATCTGGAACATGATGGACGACCTGACCCGGACCAACCCGGACGGCACCCTCGCCGATCCCGACCCCGCGTCGTTCCTGACCGACTTCATGTTGCCGATCCTGCTGCTCGAACTGGGCCTGATGGTGGTCATGCTCGGGCTCTACTGGCTCTACCACGTGGAGTACATGAAGCGCACCGGGCAGACGTACGGCAAGCGGGTGATGAAGCTGCGGGTCGTGCCGCTCGACCCGGCCGCCACGCTGGACCGGCGGATCGCCGGCAAGCGGTACGCCGTGCAGTACGTCGCCGCCATGTTCCTGCCCGGCCTCAGCTACCTCGACGGGCTCTGGCAGTTGTGGGACAAGCCCTGGCAGCAGTGCCTCCACGACAAGTTCGCCGGCACCGTCGTCGTTAAGGTGTCTGCGTGAGCGAGCGCAGCGAGGCCAGGCCATGAGTGTCGGACCGGGATGGTACGTCGACCCGGCTGATCCGGAGACCCGACGTTACTGGGACGGCGAGGGCTGGATCGGCGCACCGATCCCCGTCGACGCCACCCCGCCCGAGGGGCCGCCGCCGGCCGAGCCGCCACCCGCACCCGAGCCGACGTCACCCGCGGCCCCGGTGCCCGCGTCGGGCGCCCCCGCCGGCGGGCAACCCCTCCCGGGTCAGCCACACCCCGGGCAGCCACACCCCGGGCAGCCGCAGCCTGGGCAGCCCTATCCCTGGCAGCCGCCGCAGGGGCCGGGCCACCCGCAAGGGCCGGGCCACCCGCAGGGCCCTCCGCCCGGCTGGCCGCCCGGTGGCGGTCCGCCGCCCGGCTGGCCGCCCGGTGGCTGGCCCGGACGGCCGCCGGAGCCGCGCCCGCACGGGCTCCCGCTGGCCGGGTTCGGCGCCCGGCTGGTCGCCCGGCTGATCGACTTCACGGTCGTCTTCGCGCTGAACGCCGTGGTGAACGGCTGGTTCGTCTGGCGGCTGGTCGAGGAGGTCACGCCGTACTGGCGGGAGGTGTTCCGGCGGGCCATGGCGGGCGACAGCTCCACCGACAACCTGCCGCAGCCCAGCGAACAGGCCGGCGGCCTCCAGGTCGTCATCCTGCTGATCGCCACCGCCCTCTGGCTCGCGTACGAGGTGCCGACGACGGCCTCGGGCGGGCAGACCTTCGGCAAGCGGCTGGTGGGCGTCAAGGTGCTGCCGGTGAGCGCGGACGAGCCGCTCGGCTTCGGCCGGGCGCTGCGCCGGTGGAACACCCTCGGCCTGCCCACCCTGCTCTGGTACTGCTGCGGCCTGGGCCTGCTGCTCCAACTCGTCGACGCGCTCTCCCCGCTCTTCGACCACCCGCTGCGCCAGGCGCTGCACGACAAGCGGGCGCAGACCGTGGTGGTCCAGCTCCCCCGCGGCAATGGCGGCACCACGGGCGAGCGCGGCACGCCGGACGACCGCACCAGCACGCACGAGCCCACCACCACGGACGACCGCACCCCCGACGACCGCACCGACCCCTCGGGAGACACCCCATGACCGACCCCGGACGTCACCAGCCGGAGCTGCGGCTGACCCGCCCCGACCTGGACGCGCTGCCCAACTACGTGCCCGGCCGCAGCCCGGCCGACCTGGCCCGCGAGCTCGGCCTCCCCGAGGCGATCAAGCTGGCCAGCAACGAGGTGCCGTACGGGCCGCTGCCCGGCGTGGTGGAGGCCGTCGCCGGTGCCGCCGCCGGGGTGCACCGCTACCCGGACATGGGCGCGCTCGCGCTGCGCGAGGCGCTGTCCGAGCGGTACGGCGTGCACGTCGACCAGATCGCCACCGGCTGCGGGTCGGTGGCGCTGGCCGAGCACCTCGTCCGGGCCACCTGCCTGCCCGGCGACGAGTTCCTCTACGCGTGGCGCTCCTTCGAGGCGTACCCCATCATCGCGGCGACCAGCGGCGCGACCAGCGTGCGGGTGCCCAACGACGCCGCACACGGGCACGACCTGGCGGCGATGGCGGCGGCGGTGACCGACCGGACCCGGCTGATCGTGGTCTGCAACCCGAACAACCCCACCGGGACGTCGGTGCGCCGGGCGGAGCTGGACCGGTTCCTGGACACGGTCGGCGAGGACGTGCTGGTCGTGATCGACGAGGCGTACCGCGAGTTCGTCACCGACCCGGACGTGCCGGACGGCCTCACCTACCTCGACCGGCCGAACGTGGTCGTGCTGCGCACGCTCTCCAAGGCCTGGGGCCTGGCCGGCCTGCGGATCGGCTTCCTGGTCGCCCAGCCGGCGGTGGCGGCGGCGATCCGCAAGGTCGTGACGCCGTTCTCCAGCAACATGGCCGCGCAGGCGGGCGCGCTCGCCGCGCTGGCCCAGGAGGACGAGGTACGGCGGCGGTGCGCCCTCGTGGTGACCGAGCGCGACCGCGTGACGGAGGCCCTGCGCAAGCTCGTCCCGGACGTGCCGGACAGCCAGGCGAACTTCGTCTGGCTGCCGCTGGGCGACCGGGCGGTGGACTTCGGCAAGGCGTGCGAGGCGCGCGGCGTGATCGTCCGGCCGTTCGCGGGCGACGGGGTCCGGGTCACCATCGGCACCCCGGCCGAGAACGACGCCTTCCTGGCGGCAGCGGAGACCGCGCTGGCCTGAGGCGGGTGCCGGTCCGGTCCGCCATCCCCTTGCGGACCGGACCGGACTCTCAGGCGACCGCCATTGGCCCGGAGCCGCACCCGTCAGGCGGCGGGACGGGTGTCGGCATCATGGTGGACGATGCCGACCGGGCCGGTCGGCGCGGCGTCGGCCGGCGAAGCGGTGACGAGGATGAGGATCGCGCCCAACAGGGCGGCCAAGAAACGCACAAATGGACTCTAAGTAACTTATGTCCGTTTTGTCGAGCAGCCGGGCCGGCGTTTCACGTCGCCGCGAAGACCATCGGCTCCGAGGTCAGGTAGTAACGCTGGTCGTCCGCCGCCGGGTCGACCGGCTTGCGGAGCCGCTCCACGGCCACGAACCCGCCGGCCGCGTACACCGCGCCGGGCACCCAGCCGACCCCGTCCGAGCCCACGTTGAGCGCGAAGAAGGACCGCTGCGCCCCCGTCGCCGGGTCCAGCGTCAGCAGGTCGTTCGTCTCCGTCAGCAGGTGCACCCGGTCGGGCTGGACGGCGAGCAGCCGCGCCTGCGACAGGCCGGGACGGCGCCACAGCTCCGCGCCCGTACGCGCCGAGCGGCCGACCGCCACCCCGTCCACGACCGCCACGGCCGTCCCGCCGACGAGTTCGGCGTCCGGCCGGTCCAGGGCCGGGGCGGCGACCGGTTCCCCGGCGCCGAGCAGCCAGCCCCGGCCCGCGTCGTCGCCCGGCCTCGCCGTCCGCAACCCGGTGCACCCCGTCCGGCCGGTGCCGCAGCCCACCAGGGTCGCCACCATCTCGTCGCCGGCATCCGGCGGCCGCCAGCGCAGGCCCACCGCCCCGGTCGCGGCGTCGCGGAACTCCACCGTCGCCGGCCCCGCGCAGGAGTCGACGGTGATCAGGTGTCCCGACGCGGTCGTGCCGAGCGCGTCCCGGCACCCGGCGACCGTGTCGCCCGGCGGCAGCGTGACGGTGACGTGCGACCGCCACAGTTCGCGGCCGTCGGCCAGGTCCACGGCACGCGCCCACTCCGCCCCGGCCGCCACCACCACCTGCCGCCCGTCGGGCGCGGGGGCCACGAAGATCCCCTGCGGATCCCAGACCGTCGCCGCGCCGGTGCGCCGGACCGCCCGCTCCCCGACCGGCGCCGGCCCGTCCGCCCGCCAGGCGACCCGGCCCGTCCGCGCGTCCAGCGCCACGAGCCGCCCGTCGGACCAGCGGGTGACCACCGTCGTCCCGCTCGCCACGACCCCGTCGAGCGCCGCCGGCCAGCGGCGGTACGACCAGTACGGGGTCGTCCGGTGCCGGCCGTCGACCGGGCGGTCGGCGTAGACCTGACGGTGGGCCGCATAGACCCGCAGCCGGCCGTCGACGACGAGCGGGGCGACGGGCAGCCGGCCGATCACGCCGGCTGAGGGGGCCGCGGCAGCCGGGTACCCGGCCCGCGCGGGCGTGCTGACCTCGGCGGGGGCGAGCACCCGGTAGACCGTCGCCGCAACGGCGACGGTGCCGAGCAGCGCCGCGACCGCCACCGCGATCCGCCGCCGGCCGTTCGGGAACCCCATGCCGCACCTCCGCCCGGCACCCTACCCAGCGGAGCCGGTCAGGGCCCTGTCAGGTCACCGGCGCTCGGGCGCTCCGGCAGCGCCCGCCACGTAAGCACCCCGGCGTGCGCCTCGGGCCGTCCGGCGTGCGCCTCCATGCCGTCCAACGTGTGCCTCGGACCGCCCCGGCGTGCGCCTCAGGCCGTCGGGCGTGCGCCTCTCGGACCGCCCCGGCGTGCGCCTCAGGCCGCCTCAGGCCGCCTCGGTCGCGTTGGTGGCCGCCGCGGCGGCCAGGTCGGCGAGGTCCTGCCGAAGCGCGCGCTCGACCGCCCGGGCCGCCAGCCCGCCGAGCAGCAGCGCGACCACCCGGCTGTACGGGGCGGTCGGCACCGCCTCCTGCTCGACCGTGACCGCGGTGCAGCCCCGGCGACGCCGCTCGACCGGGCGCAGCGCCCAGGTGATCCGGTAGTCCACGCCGGCGCCCCGGGAGCCGAGCACCAACCGTCGGGGCGGCTCGGCCTCGATGACGAGGAACTCCTCGACCAGCGCGGTGCCGTCCGGCTGGGAACGGG
This sequence comes from Micromonospora sp. AMSO12t, assembly GCF_008806585.1. Classification (NCBI taxonomy): domain Bacteria; kingdom Bacillati; phylum Actinomycetota; class Actinomycetes; order Micromonosporales; family Micromonosporaceae; genus Micromonospora; species Micromonospora sp. AMSO12t. The sequence goes on along the minus strand of NZ_WAAS01000050.1, from coordinate 29,791 downwards.
TCTCCCGCCACACGGTGCCGGGGCCGAACGGGCCGGGGGTGAGCACCTCCACCGGCCCGGTGAAGCGCCGGGTGCGGGTGGTCAGGTCGGTCAGCAGCCGCCAGAGGTCGACGTCGTGCGCCTCCACGAACTCCGTGACCGCCACCGTCGACATGCCACCTCCCGTGGCCTCGACGGTACGCCGGGTGAGCGCGGATCGGGGCCCCCGGAGCGGATTTTCCACCGCCGGGAGCCCCGATCCGGAGCGGTCGACCCGTCAGCGACCGAACTGGCCGGCCCGGATCGCGCCGACGAAGGCCGCCCACCCCGGCGGGCTGACCGCCAGCGTGGGGCCCGCCTGGTCCTTCGAGTCGCGTACGCCCACCACGCCGAGGGCGTCGACCAGGTTGTCCGCCACCTCCACGCAGAGCCCCTGGTCGTTGGAGCGGCTGCTGGTACGCCAGACCGCGCCCGGGAGATCGTTCATCGTCGTCACCTTCCTGTCGTCGGTACGCCAACCGGCGGCCGGGCCGGAACCGGAAGGGGGCGTCCGGCCCGGCCCCGGCGCGGCATGGCGACGGAATCCGCGACGATCAACGCGCAAGCAACGGTCCCCGGTCGCACCAACTGTGCGACCGGGGACCGTCGATGATCGGAAGGTGGGTCAGCGGGCGGCGAGGACCTTCCCGGTCACCTCGCCCAGGGCGATGGTGGTGCCGTCCGGGCCGGGCGCGGTGGCGGTGATCGTCACCGTGTCGCCGTCCTCCAGGAAGGTGCGGGTCCCGCCGTCGGCGAACTTCACCGGCTCGCTGCCGCCCCAGGTGAGTTCCAGGAACGAGCCGACCTGTCCCCGTTCCGGCCCGGAGACGGTGCCCGAGGCGTAGAGGTCGCCGGTGCGCAGCGAGGCGCCGTTGACCGTGAGGTGGGCCAACTGCTGGGCCGGCGTCCAGTACATGGTCGCGAACGGCGGCTCGCTGACCCGCTCGCCGTTCCACTCCACCGACAGGCGCAGGTCCAGCCCGAGGTGCGGCACGTCGCGCAGGTAGGCGGCGACCGGCGGGTCCTGGTCGGGGGCGGGGACGAAGGCGTCGCCCAGCGCGTCCAGCGGGGTCACCCAGGCCGCGACCGAGGTGGCGAAGGACTTGCCCAGGAACGGGCCGAGAGGCTGGTACTCCCAGGCCTGGATGTCGCGGGCCGACCAGTCGTTGACCAGCACGACACCGAAGACGTGGTCGGCGAAGTCGTCGACGGAGACCCGATCGCCCAGCGGGCTGGGCACGCCGACCACGAAGCCGACCTCGGCCTCGATGTCGAGGCGTACGGACGGGCCGGTGACCGGGCCCTGCGGGGTGGCCCGCTGCCCGCTCGGCCGCACCACCGGCGTGCCGGAGACGACCACCGTGCCGGCCCGACCGTGGTAGCCGATCGGCAGGTGCTTCCAGTTGGGCAGCAGCGGCGGCTGACCGGGGCGGAAGATCTGGCCGACGTTGGACGCGTGGTGGTCGGAGGAGTAGAAGTCGACGTAGTCGGCGACCTCGAACGGCAGCTGCATCCGCACCTCGGCCAGGGGCACCAGCAGCGGCTCCACCGCCGGCCGGTGGGCGGCGTCGGTGAGCAGCTCGGTCACCCGCTGCCGGACGGCCGTCCACTGTGGGCGACCGAGGGCCATGAAGTCGTTGAGGGTGGGCCGACCCAGCGTCCCGGCGGCCAGCACCAGGCCGGCCTCCTCCGCGCCGGCCAGGTCGAGCACGAAGTCACCGATGCGTACGCCGACGCGCGGCGCGCCCTCCGCGTGGCGGAACACCCCGTACGGGAGGTTGGCGACCCCGTACGACGAACCGTCGGCACCCGTCACCCAGGTCATGCTTGAAAGCCCCCGTTCACCAGCCCCAGCCGGATCAGATCGGTCAGTGGTTCCAGGATGCTGCACGAGCCGAAGCCGATCCACAGCGGGCGCGGGCCGTCCAGCCCGGCCTCGGCGTACTGCACCAGCGGGCGCGGGTCGGTCGCGGTGAGCAGCTCGGCGACCGACTCCACGGTGGCGCCCCCGGCGGCCGCCAGCGTCGCCGCCAGCACGTTGACGAAGCCGTGGTGGGTGAAGCCGGTCTCCGGGTCGAGGTGCCGGACCGCCTGGTGTAGCCCGGCGGTCAGCTTGAACGGCAGGTCCCGGTCCCGGCAGGCGCAGATCACGGCGGCCAGCTCCGCCGGGGTGGGGAACAGCTCGGCGGCCAGCCCGCCGGTGCGGAACTTCGCCGCGATCGGCACGCCGTCGGCGCGGGCGGCGGCGAGCGCGTCCAGCGCCCCCATCAGCCCGAACGTGAGCGGCAGCTCGGCGTAGACGGCGTCGAGGGTGGCCGGGCCGGCACCGGCGCGGCGGGCCAGCGTCACCAGCTCGGTCAGGCCGGGCAGCGGGTCCTCGCCGCGTTTGGCGACCGCTGCCTCCACCTGGCGCACGCGGATGCGCGGGTCGGCCGTGGCCCGCACCTCGTCGAGCCGGTCGAGGGGCACGTCGCCGATCACCCCGACCGCGATCCGCTCGTCGGCGCCGAGCAGGCCCGCCACCTCGGGCAGCCTCGTGGCCGGGACCAGGAGCGGGCCGACGAGGCCAGCGTACCAGGAGGTGCGGTGCCGCCGGTGCGCGGCGACGGCGTCGGGCAGCGGCGCGCTGCCGGGCGGGAAGACGGCGGCGTCGTCGACGAGGCCGTCGACGAGCGCGGGCACCTGCGTTGACACGAGACAAGAATGTACGGGACGCTACAAGGAACGGACAACAGCGTCCGATTATCGGACGCTGTTGGATCGGTGAACGGGACGAACCGGGAGGCGAGATGCCGTACTACCGCAGCGTCGGCGAGGTGCCGCGCAAGCGCCACACCCAGTTCCGCCAGCCCGACGGCAGCCTCTACGCCGAGGAGCTGATGGGCCAGGAGGGCTTCTCCTCCGACTCGTCCCTGCTCTACCACCGGCACGCGCCGACCGCGATCGTGGCGGCCGAGGAGTTCACCCCGCCGGCGTTCACCCGGGTGCCGAACCTTCCGCTCAAGCCCCGCCACCTGCGCACCCACAAGCTCGACGGCACCGGCGCCGACCCGGTGCTCGGCCGGCAGTACCTGCTCGCCAACGACGACGTGCGCATCGCGTACGTGCTGGCGGACCGGCCGTCCCCGCTGTTCCGCGACGCCACCGGCGACCACTGCCTCTACGTGGAGTCGGGCACCCTGCGGGTCGAGTCCACGTTCGGCGTGCTCGACGCGGTGCCCGGCGACTACGTCGTCATCCCCACCTCGACCATCCACCGGCTGGTGCCCACCGGCGACGCGCCGACCAGGCTGCTCGCCGTCGAGGCGGCGGGGCACATCGGCCCGCCCAAGCGCTACCTCTCCGTGCGGGGCCAGTTCCTGGAGCACTCGCCCTACTGCGAGCGCGACGTCCGGGGGCCGGACGCGCCGCTGCTGGTCGACGGCGAGGACGTGGAGGTGCTGGTCCGGCACCGCCGCGGCTGGACCCGCTACGTCTACGCCCACCACCCGTTCGACGTGGTCGGCTGGGACGGGCACATGTACCCGTGGGCGTTCTCCATCCACGACTTCGAGCCGATCACCGGCCGGATCCACCAGCCGCCGCCCGTGCACCAGACCTTCCAGGGCCCCAACTTCGTGATCTGCTCGTTCGTGCCCCGCAAGGTCGACTACCACCCGGACGCGATCCCGGTGCCGTACAACCACCACAACGTCGACTCCGACGAGATGCTCTTCTACACCGGCGGCAACTACGAGGCACGGCGCGGCTCCGGCATCGAACAGGGCTCGATCTCGCTGCACCCGTCCGGCTTCACCCACGGCCCGCAGCCGGGCGCCGCCGAGCGTTCCATCGGCGCCGACTTCTTCGACGAACTTGCCGTCATGGTCGACACCTTCCGGCCGCTGGACCTCTGCGACGCCGCGACCGCGTGCGAGGACGACGGCTACGCCTGGACCTGGGCCCGCCGCCCCTAGGCGGACGGTTCCGGGTGAGCGGTGCCGCGGTCCGGCAGGGGCGGACCGCGGCACCTTCGTGCGCGCGGGGGCGGGCGGGCGTCGACCGCGCTCCGGCAGCCGCGTCCGCAGCGCCTCCGGCCTCCCGCGCATCAGCCGCGGGAGCGCACTTCCTTCTCATCGTCCGTCCACAGCCGTCGTACGGCCATCGGCGACTGGACGCTCGGACGAATAGTTCGTGGGCGGAGCTGACTAACATCTTCCGCACTGTCCATCTTGTCATCGACAAGTGCGCTTGTTCGTCGACGACATCCCCCTGGAACCGGAGTACACGATGCGCGACATGACGGCCACGCTGGCCGACCTCGAAGACCTCAACCTGGCCGACCTGGAGGTGTCCGACCTGCTGGAGGTGCACGCAGTGCGCGACGCTGTGGCCCTGCCGGAGACCGGTGCCTCGGCGAGCACCTCCGCCGTCTGGCAGTGGCTGGGCTACTCGTCCTGCGCCGCCCAGCTTCCCCAGTAGTCGTACCGGACCGGGGCTGACCGGTGGGGCCGGGGACGCCGACACCGGCGTTTCGCGGCCTCACCGGCTCGGCCGGGGTCGGTGCCGACGACCGCGTACGGAGGAGACCGTGACAACCACCCGCCAATCCCCTGCCCCGCCGGTGTCGCCGGCACCGGGCAGCCGAGTCGCGCCGGAGGGCCAGGTCGCCCCGTACGTGCTGATCCGCAGGACGGCGGTCGACCTGCCGGCTGCCGGTCCGGCCGGACGGCACCTGCGTCGCCTCCAGGACCAGCTCGTCGATCGACTGGTCGAGTGCCGGGCCCTCGGCCCCGAACTCACCGAGGAGCTGTACCGGCTCGGCGGTCAGGCCCCGACGGCGTACCGCCGCTCGGTCCTGCTACCGCTGCGGCGCGACGTACACAACGACCGGTCGCCGGCCAGCGACCTGCGCGACCGGCTCGGCGACCTGCCCGACCGACTGCCGGCGCTGGGGCGCTGGTTGCGGGCCCGGGCCGAGATCGACCGGCTCACCGGCGCCGTCGACGCCGGATCGGCTGCGGCGCTGGCCGAGGAGCGCGTCGCACTCGCCGCCCTGTGCGGCAGCGAGCCGTTCGGCCGGGCGGTCGCGTTGACCAGCCCTGAGCTGTTGGCAGCGGTGCAGCGGACGGCGGCGCGCGGCGGCGAGCCGGACGCCCGGGGTCGCAAGTCCGAACCCACCGTGCTCCGTTACGCGTTGCGGGCCACCACCCGGACCAGCCCGCTCTCCTGGTTCACCATCGTCGGCTGGGCCCCCTGGCCGGATGCGGAAGCCGTCCCCACCCCGCTGGCGTCCCCGCCCGACGGGGCGCCGCCGACCCACCTGGACCTCGCGGCGGGTCTGGACGTGACGGCGGCGGGGGAACCGGTGGCGGTGACCCGTCCTCCCGCCAGCCTGGTCGCCAGCCTCTTCCTGGCCGGGACCAGCCGCCCGGACCAGATGCTGCGCACCCCGCACCGGCTCGCGCCCGGCACCCGCGTGCAGGACGGGCACGTCGTGTTCTACCGCGAGCACCCGACGACCGGCGCCGACGGCATGCCGGTGATCCGGGAGGAACGGGTCCGGATGCCGCTGCGGCCCGCACTGGCCGCGATCATCCGGGTGCTCCGCGCCGCACCCGACGGACACCCGCCGGCGGCGCTCGTGGCGGCCCTCGGCCGAGGCGCCGCGCGCCCCGCCACGGACGCCGCCGAGGCCGAGCGGCTCGCGCAGCGTCTCGTCACCCAGCTCTGCGACGAACGCCTGCTGATCCCGGTACCGCCGACCACCGAGCACGACCCGGCGGCGCTGGCGGCGATCGCCGACTGGCTCGGCGACACCGGTGCCCCCGCCCTCGCCGACCAGGTACGGCACCTCGACAGGGACATCCGGTCGCTGGCGGACGTCGACGCGGCGCGGCGCGGCCAGCTCGTACGTCGGATCGACGCCGGCTGGCACGAGGCCCTGCGGCAGCTCGGGGCCACCGCACCGGCCCAGGCGCCCGTCACCGAGGATGTCGTGCTATCCGGGCCGGTTCGCCTGACCCGCCGGCCCGCGGACACCGCCGACCTGACCGCGCTGACCAGCCTCGCGCTGCTGTTCGACGAGGACCAGGTGCTGCGCCGGCTCCTGCGACACCGGTTCGTCGAGCGCTACGGTCCCGGGGCCCGCTGTGCCGACCTCGGCCAGTTCTTCGCCGAGATCGGCGCCGGCTTCGACGACCTGCCGACGGTGACCCCGGAGGGGGCCCTGGCGGGCGGTCCGATCGCCCGGGTGCCCGAGCTGGCCCAGCTGGCCACGCTGCGGCAGGAGGTGGTCCGGGCGGTACGCGCCGACGGCGGGAACGACGGCGTGGAGACCGTCATCGGTGCCGACCTGGTGGCCGAGGTGGCCGCGGCACTGCCCCGCTGGCTGCGGGCCCGGCCGGTGTCGTACGCCTTCTTCGGTCAGCACGGCCCGGACGGGTCGCTGCACCTCAACCACGTCTACGGCGGCTGGGGCCGGTTCACCAGTCGCTTCCTGGACCTCTTCGGCGACAGCGGCATGCGCGCCGCGGTGGCCGCCCAGCTCCGCCGGGTGCTGCCCGGCCGAGTGGCCCAGTTCCGGCCGGTGCACGGTTTCAACGCCAACCTGCACCCGCTGCTGCTCGGCGAGGACATCGGCGACGACCAGCGGCTGGGCGGGCTCGACCTCGCCTCGGTCGAACTGGTGCACGACCTGGCCGGCGACCAGATCCGGCTGCGCGATCCGGCCACCGGTGACCTGCTCGACGTGCTGTACCTCGGGTTCCTCTCGCCGCCGGCGCTGCCGGCCCGGGTGGCCGCGCTGCTCGGCGACCTGGGCAGCGGCGAGGTGGGGCTCCGCCACCTGGCCGCGACCCGGACGGTGGCCGGTCCGGGCGGGCAGGCCGTCGTCTCCGACCGGCTCCGCTGTGGCCGCGTCGTCCTCGCCCGCCGGAGCTGGCGCTTCGACGACGGGGCCGAACGGCACCTTCGCGAGCTCGGCTCGCCGTCGGTCGCCGCCGCCGCGGCACTGCGGGCGGGCTGGGACCTGCCCGACCAGGTCTTCCTCAACCAGGGCAGCCGGCGCGACGGGCAGCCGCCCGCACCGGGCCACGCCGCGCAGCACCCCGGCGCCCCGGCCCGGCAGCCGTCGGAACGTCCGTCCGCCCCGCCGCCTCCCCCGGCGATCGCCGGGCTCCGGGAGGCGGTCGCCCGGCCCAAGCCGCAGTTCGTCGACCTGGCCAGCCCGCTGCACCTGCGCTGCGTGCCCCGCTGGCTCGGACGGATCACCGGCCGGCTGGTCGTCGAGGAGGCCCTGCCCCGCCCCGCCGGCCACGACCGGCCGCACCGGGTCACCGAACTGGTCGTCGAGACCTACCTCCCGGCGGCCCCCCGGTGACCGGCCGGGCGGCGGCGTGCGACCGCACCACCGAGCCGAGTGGAGTCCAGCCATGACCGAGCCGAGCACGACCGGACTGACTCCGACCATCGACGTCGTGTGCCACTACCACGAGGAGGCCAAGGCATCGCTGCTGCGCGACGCCGTCCTGCCCGTCGCGGAGCGGTTGCGCGGTGCCGGGCTGGCCGTCCACCTGGAACGGCACTGGTTGCACGGCCCGCACGTGCGCCTGCGGCTACGCGGCCCCGAGGCGCAACGGGCCACGGCCGCCGCCGAGGCCGCCGAACGGTTGCGTGGTCACCTGGCGGTGGCGCCGTCCCGGGCCGGGCTCGACGAGGAGCTGCTGCTGCGCCGGTCCGAGGCGGCCGGCCGGGCGGAACTCGTACCGCCCCCGTACGACCCGATCCACCCGGACAACACGGTGCTGGTGACCGACGGCGACCAGAGTGCGCTGGCCGCGCTGCTGGGCACGCCGGGCGCGGTCGAGTGCCGTGCCGACGTCCTCGCCGCCGGGCTGGCTCCGGTGCGGGTGTCGCTCGACCAGCTCGCCCTCGTCGGGGACGCCCAGGCCGCCCGGGTGGGCGTCGTGGTCACCGCCATGGCCGCGCACGCCGACACCTGGCCGGGACGGCTGCTGTCCGGCTACCACACCTTCCTGTCGCACCTGGAGGACTTCCTCTTCGGCGAGCGCGACGACCTCCTGCGCCCACGCTTCGCCGCCTTCGCCGACCGGGCCGGCGGGAGGTACCACGACCTGGTCCGCCAGGCGTCCACGCCGGACACCACGGAGCCGGTGGCTGCGGCGTGGCGGGCGTGGAGCGCGGCGGCGTGGCGGATCGCCGAGCGGGCGTACGACGCGGGCGCGCTCGACGGGGCGTTCTCCGCCGAGTTCCGGCGGCGCACCACCTCGTTCGACGACGCCACCGCGATCCGGTGGGACCTGAGCCGCCGCGGGGCGAGCGCCTACCACCAGGCGCTGGAGGCGTCGGGCTTCCAACGGATCGCCGCGAGCCGCGAGTTCCAGGTCTACCGGTTCTGCACGAACATGCTCTACCAGCTGCTGACGCTCTGCGACGTTGCGCCGCTGGAGCGGTACCTCGGTGCCCACCTGCTCGCCGAGGCCACCCAGGAGATCCACGGCGTGACATGGCAGGACGCCCTCACCGCCCGCACCGGGTGACCCGGGTGGAGGCGACGTGGGTGAGGTGACCCTGCGACCGGGCACCCTGGTCCGGGCGGTCGAGGGCGGGCTCCTCGTGAGCGGCTGGCGGGCCAGCTCGGTGGTGACCTGCCCGCCGGTCGCCGGCGAGCTGTGGCAACGGCTGGAGCCCTCCCTCCGCCGGGGGCTCGACCCGGCGACCGCCACCCTGGGACTGCCCGACCGGACCGCCAGGGCGGTGGGCTGGCTGCTCGGTCTCCTCGCCGAGCACGACGTCCTGGTCGACGTCCGGGTGCCGCTGGACGGCCATCCGTTGGCGGCCTGGCTGGCGGGGCTCGCGCAGGATCCGACCGCCGCGTTGGACGCGGTGTCGCGGTGCGCGGTGGCGGTCACCGGCGAGGGCGACCTTCCACCGGCCGTACGGGCGGCACTGACCGCCTCCGGGCTCTCCACCGCGCCTGGAGAGGCTCTCCGTGCCCTGCGGGAGGTGCCCGGGGACGGCGGCGGCGCGGACCTGGTCGTGTGGGTCCGGACGGAGGACTCCGGCGAGCGTCGGGAGCCGCCCGTTCCCCCGTGGCCGGGGGCGGCTCCGCGGCAGCCCGGCTCCCTGCGGCCCGCGGTGCTGCCGGTGACGATCCGGCCGGACGGCGCACTGATCGGCCCGCTGGCCCCGGCCGGTCACCCGGCCGCCGCCGGCCAGGCCGTCGCAGGCCAGACCGCCCCAGGCCAGACCGCCGCAGCCACGGACGCCGGTCCGGCCGGGTCGGCGACCGACCACCGGCTGCTGCCGTTCCTCGTGGCACACGAGGTGGTACGCGTGCTGGCCGGGCTCGCCGACGGCACGACGCTGTCACTGCGCGGCGGGGTCGTCCAGCGCGTCGGCGAGCCGACCGGCCGACAGCCCTGGCCGCCGGCCGCTCGGACCGGGGCGCTTGCCACGCGGACCGGAGCGCCCGCCACGCGGACCGGGGCACCCGCCACGCGGACCGGGGCGCTCGCCGGTGACGGGGCACCGGGCACCGGACCGACGGCGGGAGCGGTGCCGGCCCGCCCACCGGTCGGCCTCGACACCGCGTCCCTCGGTTCGGGCGCAGCGGAGGACGTTCCGGTGCGGGTCGTCGGGGACGACGACCGCCTGGTCCGGGCGATCGCCGTCAGCGCCTCGACCGTACGGCGGACGGATCGGCCCGTGGTGGTGGGCGTCGCGGCGGACTGGCCGGTGGCCCGGCACCTGGCCGAGCAGCGGGCCGCCCACGCGGCCGGCAGGTCGTACCTGCCGGTGCGGGCGCGCGGGACGGCGATCGAGGTCGGCCCGTTGAGCAACCCCGGTGCCGGCGGCTGCCTGCGGTGCGCCGACACCCGGCGGGAGGCCGTCCTCGGCGCCGGCAGCACCGCCACGCTGCTCGCCGGCGGCCGGTCGCTGCCGCTGCCGCCGTACTGGCACGGGCTGGTCGGCGAGCTGGTCGCCGGCCAGCTCGCCGACCACGCCGATCCGCGCGTGGCCAGCGTGCTGGCGGTGCGCGACGGCGCGATCAGTCGGCACCTGATCAGGGCGGTGCCGGACTGTCCGGACTGCCCCGCCCTGCCACCCGACTCGGCCGGGGCCGCCACGATCGCCCTGCGCCCCCGCCGGCAGCCCGCACCCGACCGCCTGCGGGTCCGTCCCGGACCGCCGGACCTGGCGGTGCTCCGCGCCGAACTGGTCGATCCCCGCTACGGGCCGGTGACGCACGTCCACACCGACCGGCAGGGCCCGCTCGCGCTGGCGGCGGCCGAGATGCCCGTCCCCGGCCGCTCCGGTCGGGTCGGTGGATACGGGCGCGCGGCGGACCAACCGACCGCGCAGGTGCTGGCCCTGCTGGAGGCGGTCGAACGGGAGGCCGGCCGCTGCCCGCAGGCCCGCCGGACGACCACGCTGGGCAGTTACCGGGAACTCGCCGCCGACGCCGTCGATCCCGCCCGGCTGGGCCTGCCGGAGCCCGAGGCGGTCCGCCACCCCGGGTACCGGCTGGACCCCTTCGCCCCGGACACGGTGACGTCCTGGGTGTGGGCGTACGACCTGGCGGGTGATCGGCCCGTCCTCGTGCCGGAGCACGCCGCCTACTACGGGGTGGACCGTGCCGGGGCCGCCCGGTTCCTCTACGAGTCCTCCAGCGGCTGCGCCGTCGGTGGCTGCCTGGAGGAGGCGATCCTGCACGCCTGCCTGGAGACGATCGAGCGGGACGCCTTCCTGCTCACCTGGTACGCCGGCCGTACGCCGCCGGCTCTGGCGCTGCCGCCCGACGTCGATCCGCTGACCCGGCACCTCGCGGACCGGATCGCGGCGGAGGGCTACCGGTTGCACCTGCTCGACATCACCAGCGACGTCGGGATACCGGCCGTCTGGGCCCTCGCCGTCACCGACCGACCCGACCGGGGCGCGACCTTCTCCGCCGCCGGGGCGCATCCCGATCCCCGCCGGGCCGCCGCGGCGGCGGTCCTGGAGGTCGGCGTGAACGTGACCGTCGCGCCGAAGGTGGCCCGCCCGCCGCGGGACCGACTGCTCGCCATGCTCGCCGATGCCGACCTGGTCGGGGATCTGGGGGACCACGCCGCGCTGCACCTGCTGCCGCAGGCCCTGCCCCGGTTCGACTTCGCGCTGCGGGAGGCCGCCGCCGGCCCGGCGCGACCGTTCGACGAGCACTTCGCCGGCTGGCGCGAGCGGTGGCTGCACCCCGACCTGACCGAGGTGCTGCGCAGGGTCGTCGACGCGATGGCCGCCGCCGGAACGCCGCCGCTGGCGGTGGACCAGACCGGGCCGGGCGAACGACGCCTCGGCCTGGCCGCCGTGAAGATCCTCGCGCCCGGGGCCGTGCCGATGACCTTCGGGCACCTCAACCGGCGGGTCGACCTGCCGCGCCTGCGGCAGGCCCGGCTCGCCGCCCCCGACCACCTGATCCTGCCCCACCCGTTCCCCTGAAGGAGAGCCGAGCATGGCTCGCTGGTCCGCCCTGCACGTCCACCTGCACGCCGGCTCCGAGTGCACCGAGACGGTGCTGCGGGAGCACATCGTGCCGACCACGACGGACCTGCTCGCCCGGGGCGAGATCTCCTCCTGGTTCTTCGTCCGGTACTGGGAGGGCGGCCCGCACCTGCGCTGGCGGGTCGCCGACGCGACGCCGGAGACGGTACGGCGGATGCGCGCCGGGCTGGTCGAAGCGGTGGCCGCGCTGCCGCCACCGGCCCGGGAACTGCGCCCGGCGGACTGGTACGCCCAGTTCGGAGTGCACACCTCCGACCAGTCCGACGACACCGACCAACCCGACGGGACCGACCGGCCCGACCGGCCGGGCGTGGGGCAAGAGACCGGCGTGGGGCAAGAGACCGGCGTGGGGCAAGAGACCGGCGTGGGACACGGGGCCGGCGTGGGACACGGGGCCGGCAGTGGGCCGGAGCTGGGCTGGCAGCCGCACGGCACGGTGGTCGAGCAGTCGTACCGGCCGGAGGTCGACCGGTACGGCGGCCCGGACGCGATCGACGCGGCCGAGGAACTCTTCGCCGCGTCCAGCCGGGTCGCCGCGGCTGTGCTCGGCGCGCCACCCGCCCGCCGCCGGTCGACGGCCGTGGACCTGCTGTTCGGGTTCCTCACCGCCAGCGGCCTCACCGGGCACGAGGCGGTCCGGTTCCTGCGCGGCTACGCCAACGGGTGGACGCTGGTGCCCGAGGCGAACGGTCAGGACCTCGGCCTGGCCCTGATCGCGGCGGAACGCGACTTCCACGCCGACGCGTCCGTCTACCCGGCCCGGCAGCGGCTCATCGCCGACATCGTCACGCACGGCAGGGGCGCCGCCACCTCCGTGAACTACTGGGCGGACGAGGTCGCCGCCTACGTCGAGCGGCTACGGGCGCTCGACGGGCAGGGCCGGCTGCACGGCACGGTGCCCGGCATCCTCGCGTCGCAGCTGCACATGCTGCACAACCGCCTCGGGCTGAGCATCCCGGCCGAGTGCCACCTCGCCTGGCTCGCGTCGCTGGCGTACGGCGCACCGGCCGCAACGCCGGACTTCCACGCCGACGGGATCGACGCCCCGGACCGCGCGTACCACCAAGGGTCGAAGTTCGTCCGTACGCGGTGGCCGAGCCAGCGTCCCCGTACCGTCGAGCCCGCACCGGGTCGCCCCCTCCCGTCCGACGCCGTGACCCTGGCACTGCCCGAGCCGACGCCGGGCGCGCTCGCCGACACCACGCTCGCCACGGTGTTGCTGGAGCGCCGCACCCGGTACGACTTCGGCCGAGCGGAGACCGGCGTGGCGGACCTGGGCCGGCTGCTGCGCTATGCGGCGGGTGACACCGCGCCAGCGGCCGACGGTCAGCGACGACTGGCGTACCCGACGCCGGGCGCCCTGGCGACCACCCGGCTGCTGGTGCTTCCCCGCCGGATCGCCTCGGTGCGGGCGGCACTCTACGAGTACCTGCCGGAGCGGCACGCCCTCCGGCGGGTGGCACCCGATCCGGGCGTCGACCGGCTGTCCCGGGTCGCCCCGCAGTTCGCGCCCACCGGTCCCGACGTTGTCCCCGGCACCGACGGGCTCGACGTCGAGACGGTGCCGCTCTGGCTGTTCGTGGTCGCGGACCTGCGCCGGGCCCGGGCCCGGTACGGGCTGCGCGGCTACCGGTTCTCCGCCATGGAGACCGGCCACCTCGCCCAGAACCTGCTGCTCGCCGCGACGGCCCTCGGGCTCTCCGCCGCCCCGCTCGGCGGATTCTTCGACGACGAGCTCAACCACCTGCTGCTGCTCGACGGGCTGGACGCCAGCGCCCTCTACGCCCTCGCCCTCGGCTGAGGGCGGGTCCTGCGGGCCAGCCGACGGACCGGGCGGTCCCCGTCAGGCCAGCCGACGGATCAGGTGGTGCCGACGGATCAGGTGGCCCCGACCGGCCAGCCGACGGATCGGGTGGTGCCGACCGGCCGGTGCCGGCTCACGCCGTGGTGCGGGACAGCACGGCGAGTTCGGCGGCGACCGCGGCGAGGATGGCGAGCACCAGCGGCCACGGGGTGCCGACCAGGGCGTAGAGCAGGATCAGGGCCGGGGCGGCGGCCGCCGCGTAGACGGCCAGGGCCAGCGTGCGGTCGGAGCGGAGCAGGCTCGGCAGGATGGTCCGGGACAGGCCGGGCAGCCGGGCGGCGAAGCGCCAGACCACCAGCGCCCCGCCGAGCGCCGCGAACGCCGCCGCGACGCGGGACAGCCCGGCGCTGCCCGGCGCCATACAGGCGATCAGCACGGCGGTGATCATCGTCCAGCCCGCGCCGTAGACCACGAGCTGGCGCAGGCCGAGCGAGATGGTCCGGCCGGAGTCGACCCGCCCGGGGCTCATCGACGCGGCCTCGGCGAGGTGTTCCAGCGCCTCGCTCCAGCGCCGCTGCTCCAGCCGGAGCACGCCGATGTCGTGGCGGGCCTCGGCGAGCTGCGGGTCCAGCCGCAACGCCTCCCGGTAGGCGCGCTCGGCCAGGTCGAACATCTGCATGTTCGCCGCCACCAGCCCGAGCACCAGGTGCGCCTGGGGATTCTCGGGTGCCAGCTCGATCCCGCGCCAGGCCGCGTTCAGCGCCGGCTGCCCGTTGCGCGAGCCGGCCAGGATCGCGGCGGCGCTGCTCTGCGCGTACGCGTCGTCGGGGCCCAGCGCCAGGATCCGGTCGGCGGTCCGGGCCGCCTCGGCGTACTCCTCCAGATCGCCGAGAGCGAGGGCGCGGGCGACCAGCGCCGGAACGCTGTCGGGGGCGGCGGCGACCGCGGCGTCGGCGGCGGTGCGCGCCTCCGTCGGCCGCCCGGCCGCGAGGTGGACCCGGGACAGCATGGTCAGCGCCCCGGCGTCGGCCGGGTCCAGGGCGACGGCGTAGGAGACCTCAGCCGCGGCCTCGTCGTAGCGACCGAGTTCGGCGAGGAGCTGGGCGCGTTGGAGGTAGCCGTCGGCGGCGGAGCGGTCTGAGGTGGCGTCGCTGGACATCGCGGCGAGCCTAGGCGGCCGGAGCCTCGTACACCAGGGCCACCGCGATGCCGGTGAGCCCCTCGCCGCGCCCGGGGAAGCCGAGGCCGTCGGTGGTGGCCGCGGAGACGGTCACCGGCGCGCCGACCGCCTCGGAGAGCACCCGCTGGGCCTCCTCGCGGCGCGGGCCGATCTTGGGCCGGTTGCCGACCACCTGCACGGACACGTTGCCGATCGCGAAGCCGGCGGCCCGCACCCGGCGGGCGCTCTCGGTGAGCAGGGCGACGCCCGACGCGCCCGCCCACTCGGGCTGGCCCACGCCGAAGTTGGCGCCCAGGTCCCCGAGGCCGGCCGCCGAGAGCAGCGCGTTGCAGGCGGCGTGCGCGGCCACGTCGGCGTCCGAGTGCCCGGCCAGGCCGTCCTGGTCGGGCCAGTGCAGGCCGGCCACCCAGCACGGCCGGCCCGCCTCGAAGGCGTGCACGTCGGTGCCGATGGCCACCCGGGGAACGATCATGAGAAGAGGGTACGCGTCAGGCGCCCGTGGCGAGCAGATGCTCGGCCAGCGCCAGGTCGAACGGGCGGGTGACCTTCAGCGCGTACTCGGAGCCGGGGACGCAGGACACCGGGACGCCCTGCTTCTCGACCAGGCCGGCGTCGTCGGTGAGCGGGTCACCGGCGGCGGCGTGCGCGGCCGTCAGCACCGCCCGGCGGAAGCCCTGCGGGGTCTGCACCGCGCGCAGGGCGGAGCGGTCGACGGTGCCGAGGACGACCTCGTCGGCGCCGACCTCCTTGATCGTGTCGACGACGGGCAGCACCGGGATCACCGCGTCGTGTCCGGCGCGGACGGCCGCCGCGACGGATTCCACCAGGTCGGGCGGGGTCAGCGCCCGGGCGGCGTCGTGCACGAGGACGATCTCCGGGCCGGCGGGCACCGCCGCGAGGGCGGCGGCCACCGACGCCTGCCGCTCGGCGCCACCGGGCACCACGGTCACCGGGGCGACCGGGGCGAGCAGCTCACGTACCGCCGCCACCTCGGCGGCCGGGGCGGCCACGACGATGGTGTGCACCGACGGCGCGGCGGCGAGCCGGCGGACCGCGTGCACCAGCAGGGGTTCCCCACCGAGCAGGCGCAACGCCTTGGGGCGGCCGGGGCCGAGCCGCACGCCGGCACCGGCCGCAGGCACGAGGACCGCGACGTCACCGCACGGATTGAGCTGCGCGGTCACGTCGCGGTCCTCGGTGGTTTGTTCGCTACGCATCGGGTACGACGATGCTGCGGGGACTAGGCCTCGGTCAGGACCTTGTCGAGCAGCGTCTCCGCCTCGTCCTTGGTGCTCTTCTCGGCCAGCGCGACCTCGCCGACGAGAATGTCACGGGCCTTAGCGAGCATGCGCTTCTCACCCGCGGAGAGACCCCGCTCCCGCTCCCGACGCCACAGGTCGCGGACGACCTCGGCGACCTTCAGCGGGTTACCGGAGGCCAGCTTCTCCAGATTCGCCTTGTAACGCCGCGACCAGTTGGTCGGCTCCTCGGTGTGCGGTGCACGGAGCACGTCGAAGACCTTGCCGAGGCCCTCTTCGCCGACCACCTCGCGCACACCCACGATCTCGGCGTTCTCGGCGGGCACCCGGACCGTCAGGTCACCCTGCGCGACCTTCAAGACGAGGTATTGCTTAGGCTCGCCCTTGATCACCCGAGTCTCGATTGCCTCGATGAGTGCGGCCCCGTGGTGGGGGTAAACAACGGTCTCGCCGACACTGAAAACCATAGGTTCGAAACCCCTTTCGCTGTGTCTAGGGTAACACGCTCAGGCACCGATGTCTCACCGCTGTCCTGACCGTTGGCGCAGCTCAGGGGCCCTGTGAGAGGTCTTTCTTCAGCTTGACAGACCGCCAAACCAGTGGTTTGACCACGCTCCGTAACGCTCGGATGACGTCCCGGTACGAGTGACGCGAACGTCGAGATCAAGGGCTATGCGCTCCTCCCATGGTAGCCCGCCGGCCGGGTACGCGCCCAGGTGTAGCGGCAGCCCGCCCCGTGCGGGACGCTGGAGACCGAGCCGCTGTCCGCTCGCCGAGACGTCCTGGGGGTCCGATGGGCAAGCCCGACGCAGACGGCCCCGGACTGCCCGACCTGCCACCCGAGTGGGGCCGGGTGGTCGTGCCGGACGACGCCTCCGCGCTCGCCGCCGAGGCCGAACAGCTCCGCCGCGAGCTGGGTGGCACGCCCCGGCACGCCGTCCTGCCTCCGCCGGCCCGGTCCCCGTTCGCCCTCGCCCTGCTGGTGCTGCTGGTGGCGGTGCTGACCACCCTCGCCGGCCTCGCGGCGGTCACCTGGCCCCGGCCCGGCCGGTCCACCCCGGAGCCCACTCCCACCCCGTACGCGCCGCCGGCCGGGGCGGCCGGTCGACCGCTGCCCGCGCTGGACCTGGTCGACGCCGGCCAGTCACCGGTGCCCCTGCGCGGACTGGTGCCAGCGATGATCATCCTCGTGGACGGCTGCCCCTGCCCGGCCGACGTGGCCACCGCCGCCACCCTGGCACCGGCCGGCGTCACGGTGGTCACCGTCGCCGGCACCCGGCCCGTACGCGCCACGCCACCGCCCGCCGGGGCCACGGTGCGACCGCTCGCCGACCCGGCCGGCGGGCTGCGCTCGTTCCTGCACCTGCCGGCCCGCCCCGGCGCCGTCACCGCGCTGCTGGTGGACCGGACCGGCGTCCTCGTCAAGGTGGTCCCCGAGATCCATTCCGCCGAGGACTACCGCGCCGACCTGACCCGCCTCGCCGCCTGAGCCGCCCCGCCGGGGTGGTCAGGGCAGGGCGACCAGCTGCGCATCGACCCGCAGCGGCTCCGCGTTGGCGCTCGACAGCGAGACCTGGAACGGCCCGCCCCTGCCGGTGACCTCCGTCGACGTGACCGAGCCGTCGCAGGCGCTGGTGATCGGGTCGGCCGCCCAGGCCCCCTCGACCACGATCAGCAGCTCTCCCGGGCCGACACAGCGGTACTGGAGCAGGTGACGCGCCCCGCCCTCGGCGGAGGCCCTCTTGACGAGACCCTCCGCCGGACTGAGCACGGCCCGGGCGGTCCAGACCGTGTCGGGGAAGCTGGCCAGCCTGCCCCGACGCCCATCGCCCGCCTGGAGCGGGTCGTCCCCGGCGCGGCGCTGCTCCGGGTCCTCGACGTCCACCCGCACCGTCGCGCCGCCGCGCGGGTCCACCCGCACCGTCGTGCCCTCACGCGTCTCCGTCCGGACCGTCGCGCCGCCACGCGGATCCGTCCGCACCGTCGCGCCGCTGCGCGGGTCGACGAGCCAGAAGCTGGCGGGCCGTCCGGATCCCTCAGCGGGCACGACGAACCGGACGTGGGCGTCCGGCGGGGCGGCGAACCGGACCCGGTCCGCCGGTGCGACGTTCGACAGGTCCGGCACGGGGCCGGTGCGGGGCGCCTCGGCCTGCCACCACCAGCCGCCGCCGACCAGCGCGGCCAGCCCCGCCACGGCCAGTACGGCGCCGCGCAGCCGATCGTCGGCCCCGACGCCAGCCGTGTGCCCACCCGCGTCCGGCCCGGTCTCCGGCCGGTCTGCCGCATCGGCGTCCATCATCAGAGGGTAACCGTGCCGGGCGAACCGCTCACTCCTGTCCGTTCCAGCAACGCGGCGAAGAGGGTCAGGCCGGGGCCGAACGCCAGCATCACCACCCGCCGCGGCGGCGACGCGGCCCGGCGCAGCCGGTCCAGGATCAGCAACACCGTCGGCGACGAGCAGTTGCCGTGCTCGTCCAGGGTCGCCCGGGACGCCGCCAGGCCCTCCGGCGGCAGGGCCAGCTCCCGCTCGACCACGTTCAGGATGCGCGGGCCGCCCGGGTGCACCGCCCAGCCGTCCACCTCGGACAGCGTCGTGCCGTGCCGGGCCAGCAGCCCCTCGACCAGGCCCCGGACGTGCGTGGAGAGCACCTGCGGCACCTTCGGCGACAGCCCCATCCGGAAACCCGTGTCGGTGACGTCCCAGGTCATGTGGTCGGCCGTCGAGGTGTCCGTGACGGAGGTGACCTCGCGCAGCGCGTACCCCCGACCGCCGGGAACGACCACGGCGGCGACCGCGGCGTCCGAGAAGAGCGCGTGGGAGACGATCTGCTGGGTGTCCACCCGGGCGCTGGAGGGCTGGATGTGCAGGCTGGTCAGCTCCGCGCAGAGCAGCAGCGCGGGCCGGCCCCGGGCGGTGACGAAGTCGCTCGCCGCGCCCAGGCCCGGCAGCGCGGCGTAGCAGCCCATGTGCCCGACGAACAGGCGCTGCGTGTCCGGGGCCATGCCCAGGTCCCGGGCGAGCAGGATGTCCAGCCCCGGGGTGGCGTACCCGGTGCACGAACAGACGACGAAGAGCCCGACGTCGCCGGCGGAGAGGCCGGCGGCCGTCAGCGCCCGACCCACCGCCTCCTTGCCCAGCGGCAGCGCCTCGACCAGGTAGCGGCGCATCCGCCGCTCCGTGGGCCAGTCGGATACGTCCTCCAGCAACGGGTTCACGGCAGCCTGCCGGTGGGTGACCCCTGAGTGCGCGAAGATCCGCTGCGCCAGCGCCCGCGTGCTGCCGGAGAAGTGCTTCGAGAAGAAGCCCTCCCACAGGTCGTCCTGCGCGGCCGACGGCGGGTGTGCCGTCCCCAGCCCCGCGATCACCGGTACGGCCACCATGCCCACCTCTCGTCCGGCCTTGCGCACCGGGCGGTCGAACCCGCCCCTGGACGGGCCGTGCGCCCGCGCGTCCGCCGACCCGGCGGACCCCCCACGCTCACCAACGAGGCACCGTTCCGTCGCGGTCCGGGTCACCGCCCAGCGCGGCGACGCCCAGCCAGTCCGCGCAGACGTCCGACGTCGCCGGGTGCAGCGAGCCGCAGCGGGCGTCCCGGTAGAGCCGCTCCAGCGGATGTCCCCGCCGGGTCGCGGACGTGCCGGCCGCCTCCAGCACGGACGCGGCCACGTCGGCGGCGGTGGTGCCGGCGAGCAGCTTCGCCCGCCAGACCCAGCGGTTGGTCTCCGCGTCGCCCGGCGCCTCGTCCACCCGGCGGGCCGCCTCCGCGACCACCAACTGGGCCGCCGCCACCGCCGCGTCGGCCCGACCCAGGCGGGACCGGACCGCCGGCAGGCCGGCGAGGTTGCGGGCGTTCAGGTGCTCGGCCGCCGCGTCGAGGGCCGCCCGGGCCACCCCCACGTAGACGGCGGCGTAGCTGGCGACCAGCCAGTGCGGCATGAGCTGGGCGACCACCAGGGCCAGCCCCTCCACGCCGCCGAGCAGCCGGTCGGCCGGCACGGTCACGTCCAGGTGCAGGTCGTGCGAGGAGGTCGCGCGCATGCCGAGCGAGTCCCACGTGGGCTCGACGGTCAGCCCGTCGCCGGCCGGCACCAGGAACTGGGAGACCACCGACTGGTCGACGGCGCTGCGGGCGGCCACCAGGTAACCGTCCGCGTGCCCGGCCCCGGAACAGAACGTCTTGCTGCCCTTGAGGTGCCAACCGCCGTCGGCCGGCTCGTAGACGGTGCTGAGCTGGGAGAGCCGGGCACCGGCGCCGCGCTCGCTCATCGCCACGGCGTACCAGGAGCCCTGGGCGGCGGCGGTGAGCAGCCGGTCCCGGGCGGCCAGCGCCTCGGCCGGGACGCCGAGCGCCTCGGCCAGTTCCTCGGTCACCGCGCCGAGCGCGCCGGTGACCGAGGCGTGCATGTTGAAGACCAGGGCCGTCGCGCCGTTGCCCCGGGCCAGCTCGGTGGCGACCGCGGCGTACTCGGCGAAGGTGGCGCCCATCCCGCCGAGGGCGGCGGGAACCATCAGGCCGAAGAGCCCGGCCTCGCGCAGGTCACGGAAGTCCTCGACCGGGAACGAGCCGTCCCGGTCGTGCTCGGCCGCCCGGGCGGCCAGCCTCGGTGCCAGGCGGCGAGCCGCCTCCAACGCGTGCTGCGTCATACAGCCCCCTTCTCGGCCCTCTCCCTACCCAGGGACGGGCACCGCTATCCGCTCCGCGTACCACGCCCCTGGTAGAGCACGGCCGTCGACCAGGTCGGCACGATCCGCGGCGGCGGGCCGGCGACCGTCGCGTGCGGACGGTCGGTCGGGACCGCGTACGGACGGCCGGCGGCGCGCATCCGGCGGACCAGCCAGCCGAGCAGGCCGGGCATCCCCGGCCGGATGCCCCGCAGGCGCAGGTCGACCCCGTGCCGGGCGCACTCCGCCACCAGCGCCCGGGCGTCCACGAACAACCGTGGATCGTGGATGCCCTTCGGCACCGTGGGCAGCCGCTCGGCGATCCGCACGGCCAGCAGGCGGCTCAGCGCCGTGTCGTTCAACGTGTCCAGGACGAGCAGGCCGCCGGGCCGCAGCAGCCGGCACGCCTCGGCCACCGCGCGCCGCCAGTCCGGCACGTGCTCCAGCAACTCGCCCGCCGCGACCACGTCGGCGCAGCCGTCGACCAGCGGTACGGCGGTCACGTCGCCGTTGACCACGGTCACCCCGTGCGCGGCGGCCTGCGCCAGGGCCGACCGGGTGAGGTCGACGCCCACGTGCCGGTAGCCCTTGCCGGCGAGGTGCGGGGCGAGCAGCCCGGCGCCGCAGCCGAGGTCGACGAGGAGGGCGCCGGGGCGGGACGCCGGCGGCACGAGCGCCGCGCGGGCCTCGGCCAGCCAGTGCAGCATCGCGAACGCGCCGTCCGGCCGCCACCACTCGCCGGCCAGGTCGTCGTACTGGCGCGGATCGTTGCGTGGCAGGGTGCGGCCCGCGTCTGGCATGGACCGAGCGTGGCACGACTGCCCGGTAACGACCAGACTTTCCTCATGTCGCCAACGGTGCTAGGGCTGGTCAGGGCGAGTCACCCGGAGCCGGCCGCCGCGGTCACCACGGTGGCCGGGCTGCTCGCGTGGGGCGTCGGGCACCGGCCGGGCGGGATCCTCGCCGTGGTGCTCACCGTGGCGGCCAGCCAGCTCGCCGTCGGCTGGGCCAACGACGCGCTCGACGCCGACCGGGACGCCACGGTGGGGCGTACCGACAAACCGGTCGCCGCCGGCGCGGTCGGTCGGCGCGCCACGGCCGTGGCCGCGGCGGTGGCCGCGCTCGCCACCCCGGCGCTGGCGCTGGCCACCGGCCCGGCCGCCGCGCTCTGCGCCACCCTCGGGCTGGTCTCCGCGCTGCTCTACGACTGGCCGCTGAAGTCGACCCCGGTCTCGGTGCTGCCCTACGCGGTCTCCTTCGGTTCGCTGCCCGCCTTCGTCGTGCTGGCGCTGCCCGGAGCGGTGGTGCCGCCGGTCTGGCTGGTCGCCGCCGCGGCCTGCCTGGGTGCCGGGGCGCACTTCGCCAACGTCCTGCCCGACCTGGCCGACGACGCCCTGACGGGGGTGCGTGGGCTGCCGCACCGGCTCGGTCCGGCCGGCAGCCGGGCCGCCGCCGCGCTGCTGCTGCTCGCGGCGACCGCCACGCTGGTCCTCGGGCCGCCCGGGCCGCCGTCGGGGGTCGGCCTCGCCGCGGTCGTGGCCGCCGTCGTGGTGCCGCCGCTGAGCTGGTACGCGGGACGCGCCACCACCCGGGCCGGCGGCCGGCAGGTGGCCGCCTTCCGGGCCGTGATGCTGGTCGCCCTCATCGACGTCGTCCTGCTCGTCACGAGCGGCCGACTGGTGTGACGCGCGTCCCCCCGGGTGCCATCTCCGGGTCGGCGTGCGGGCGTGGATCAGGCCCAACTACCCTGGAGCGCGGTCTGCGCGGGCATGGCCACCATGCCCGGCGTGAGCACCGGGTGGGATCGTGACGAGGAGGACCGACGTGACGCGCTCGATCAGGGGTTCCCGGCGGGCGGCCCTGCTGCTGTCCGGGATGGCCGCGGCGACCGGGCTGCTGCTGTCCGGCTGCGGCGCCGGCCAGGTCTCCGAGACCGCCAACAAGGCGCCGTCGGTCCAGGGCGTCAACCTGTCGGCCGGCAACGGCGCCTACGCGGTCCGCGGCCTGCTGGTCGAGTTCCCCGGCACCGAGGGCTACAAGGCGGGTGCCAACGCCGTCCTGAGCGCCGTGATCTACAACGACTCGCCGAACCCGGTGACCGTGACCGTGACCACCGACAGCGCGCGCGAGGTGGTGATCACCGGCACCGGCGCCTCGGCCAGCCCGTCGGCGTCCCCGAGCGAGTCGGAGTCGCCCGCCCCGTCCGGGTCGCCCTCGCCGGCGGAGTCGGCCAGCCCGGGCGCCCCCGAGAGCCCGTCGGGATCGGCCAGCCCGGGTGCCTCCGAGAGCCCGTCGGAGTCGGTCAGCCCCGGTGCCCCGGAGAGCCCGGCCCCCGAGAGCCCGGCCGCGCCGGCCGGCGAGCCGGCCCGGATCGAGATCCCGCCGCTGAGCTACGTGCAGCTCAGCGCCCAGTCGAACCGGGTCTTCCAGCTCATCGGCCTGAACGAGGCGCTGCGCTCCGGCCAGAACGTCACCCTGACCTTCGATTTCGGCAACGGTGCCACGGTCACCGGCCCGGCCCCGGTCGCCGTGCCGCTCACCCCGGCCGCGCCCCCGTCGAAGATCGTCGAGCGCCTGGGCGGCTACGAGGAGAACGAGGGCGGCGGTCACTGACCCTCCGCCCCGCTGTTTCCGACGACACCGTCGGCGTGGTGACCGCCACGCCGGCGGTGTCTTCGTCATACCGGGGGACTAACGTCCCGGTGTGACCACCTCCCGATCGAGCTCCCCCCGCGCCGGCGGGGCCGGCGGGCGCGGCCGGGCCGCCGCTCGCGAGCCCCGGCCGGCCTACGAGTGCGACGCCTGCGGGCACCAGCCGCCGAAGTGGGTCGGGCGCTGCCCGGAGTGCGGCGAGTGGGGCTCGGTGGTCGAGTGCACGGTCACCGGCCCGACGGTCTCCGGAAAGGTGGTCAGCTCCCGGATGCCGGCCGAGCCGGCCCGGCCGATCGCCACCATCAGCGCCGCACCGGCAAGGGCCCGCCCCACCGGGGTCAGCGAGCTCGACCGCGTCCTCGGCGGCGGCCTGGTCCCCGGCGCGGTGGTGCTGCTCGCCGGCGAGCCGGGGGTCGGCAAGTCCACCCTGCTGCTCGACGTGGCCCAGCAGTGGGCCGCCGGCGCCGGCAGCCCCTCGCTGGTGGTCAGCGGCGAGGAGTCGGTCAGCCAGGTCCGGCTGCGCGCGGAGCGGATGGGCGCCCTGCACGACCAGCTCTACCTCGCGGCCGAGAGCGACCTCGCGGCGGTGCTCGGTCACCTCGACGCGGTCAAGCCGGGCCTGCTGGTGCTCGACTCGGTGCAGACCATCTCCACCAACAACGCCGAGGGCGTGTCGGGCGGGGTGACCCAGGTGCGGGCGGTCACCGCCGCCCTGGTCGCGGTGGCCAAGGAGCGGGGCATCGCCACCGTGCTGGTCGGCCACGTCACCAAGGACGGCCAGGTGGCCGGGCCCCGGGTGCTGGAGCACCTGGTCGACGTGGTGCTGCACTTCGAGGGCGACAAGCACTCCTCGTTGCGCATGGTGCGCGGCGTGAAGAACCGGTTCGGCGCCGCCGACGAGGTGGGTTGCTTCGAGATGCACGAGGGCGGCATCAGCAGCCTGGCCGACCCGTCCGGGCTCTTCCTGACCCGCTATTCGGAGCCGGTGCCCGGCACCTGCGTCACGGTGGCGATGGAGGGGCGCCGGGCGCTCGTCACCGAGGTGCAGGCGCTGATCGGCGCGACCGTGGCCGGTTCGCCCCGGCGGACGGTCTCGGGGCTCGACTCGGCCCGGCTCGCGATGGTACTGGCCGTGCTCCAGCGGCGCACCGAACGCCTGACCCTGCACGACCGGGAGGTCTTCGCGGCCACCGTCGGCGGCATCCGGGTGGTGGAGCCGGCGGCCGACCTCGCCGTGGCCCTCGCCGTCGCCTCGGGCGGGCTCAACCTGGCCATCGCGCCGCACCTGGTGGCGATCGGCGAGGTCGGCCTGACGGGCGAGGTGCGCCGTGTCGGCGCCGTGCCGCGCCGGCTGGCCGAGGCGGCCCGGCTCGGCTTCCGGCTCGCGCTGGTGCCGACCGGCTGCGGCCCCGAGAGCACCGGCGTCACGCCGGAGCACATGCGGGTGATCGAGGTGACCGACGTACGCTCGGCGCTCCAGGCCGTCGCCCGGGCCAGCGCCGAGTGACCGCCGAGAATGGTCGGCGGAACGTCCGGTCCGATACCGGACAGCCCGGACGCCGGCCCACGGTCCGGGCGAGGTGGGGCATCGTGACACATCACAGTAACCACGACAGCACCCACCGCAGGGCAGTCCGTAGACTGTGTCCGTGCCGATCGACCGCGACACCGCCAAGCCTGCTGGCGCGACACCCCACGCCCGCACCGGCGCCGTGGGCTCCCCCGCCCGCGCGATCAGCGTGACCGTGACCGGCGGCGCCGGGGGCGCCGGTGACCCGTTGCGGGCGAACCTGGCCCTGATGGCCCCGGGCACCGCCCTGCGCGACGGCCTCGAGCGCATCCTGCGCGGCCGGACGGGCGCGTTGATCGTCCTCGGCTACGACAAGGTGGTCGAGGGTCTCTGCACCGGTGGGTTCCCGCTCGACGTCGAGTTCTCCGCCACCCGGGTACGGGAGCTGTGCAAGATGGACGGCGCGGTCGTGCTCTCCAGCGACGGCACCCGCATCGTGCGGGCCGCCGTGCACCTGATGCCCGATCCCACCATCCCGACCGAGGAGTCCGGCACCCGGCACCGCACGGCGGAGCGGGTGGCCCGGCAGACGGGCTACCCGGTCATCTCGGTCAGCCAGTCGATGCGGATCATCAGCCTCTACGTCAACGGCCAGCGGCACGTGCTGGACGACTCGGCGGCGATCCTGTCCCGTGCCAACCAGGCGCTCGCCACGCTGGAGCGCTACAAGCTCCGGCTCGACGAGGTCTCCGGCACCCTCTCCGCCCTGGAGATCGAGGATCTCGTCACCGTACGGGACGCGGTCGCGGTGGTGCAGCGGCTGGAGATGGTCCGCCGGATCGCCGACGAGATCGCCGGCTACGTGGTGGAGTTGGGCACCGACGGTCGCCTGCTCGCCCTCCAGCTCGACGAGCTGATGGCCGGCGTCGACGCCGACCGCACCCTGGTGATCCGGGACTACCTGCCGGCCGGCCGGAAGTCCCGCACCCTCGACGAGGCCCTGGTGGAGCTGGATCTGCTCGGCGCCACCGAGCTGATCGACCTGGTCGCGGTCGCCAAGGCCATCGGCTACCCGGCCGCGTCCGACGCGCTCGACGCGGCGGTCAGCCCGCGCGGGTTCCGGCTGCTGGCCAAGGTGCCCCGGCTGCCGGTCGCCGTGGTCGACCGCCTCGTCGTGCACTTCGGCAGTCTCCAGCGGCTGCTGGGCGCCACGGTCGAGGATCTCCAGGCCGTCGAGGGGGTCGGCGACGCGCGCGCCCGGGGCGTCCGCGAGGGGCTGTCCCGGCTCGCCGAGGCGTCGATCCTCGAACGCTACGTCTGACCCGGCCGTACGCCGGCCGCCGGCCCGGCCCACACGGTCACAGCTTCCGGGGCCACACCGCCACCGCCATCCGTCGGGCGAGCCCGGCCCGGCCGACCGACCGCGCGGCGGCCCGGTCTGTCCGGCAGCCCAGTGTCCGGCTGGCCGCCCGGCCCACGGGTGGTCAGTCGGTGACGGTGAGCTTGACCGGCTCGCTGAGCTTGGTGCCGACCCGGGCGTAGACCTGGTAGGTGCCGGCCGGCGGGTTGGGGCCCGCCGCCACCCCGTTGGCGCACTTGGTGGTGTCGCGGCCGTTCCAGCCCACCTGGTAGGCGCGCTCGAAGCCCGGGGTGAAGGACTGCACGTCGGAACCCTGGGCGGTGCCGCACGTGTCGGACGACCAGACCTTCTCGGCCCCCGACTTGATGAACAGCTCCTGCACGGAGGCGCCGACATCGCGGCTGCACGTCCGCTCGGAGCGATTCTTGATCTTGAGCTGGAGGTCCACCACGGCCCCCCGGACCACCGAGGCGGGCTGGGCCACCGGGGTCACCGTGATCTCGGCGTCCGTGCAGGCGCCGTCACCGGCGGCCGGCACGACGGGTGCCACCGGCGGCGAGTCGGTGGTGACCGGCTCGCCCGACGGATCGTCGGCGTCAGGGCCGTCCGCCGCACCCGGCGAGGGCCCCCCGGTCTGCGGGGCGAGCACCGAACCGGTGGGTTCCGGCGAGGCACCGGACGACGTCGCGCCCGGAGTGGGCTGCGCGTCACCGCCCTTCTTCGCGTTCCGGTCCGATCCGGTGCACGAGTAGAGCAGGACAATCAGGAAGAGAAGCCCGGCTCCGAGTACGACGGCGCGACGCCGCCAGTACACGGCGGGGGACAGGGGGCCGACCGTCAGACGCATGATGTCCCCACCGTAGCGGCGCGGGGCACGCCAGCCCCGCACGACGCGCCGAGTCGCCCACCGCTCACCGCACCGACCCTCCACATGCGACGGCTCCGGCTGCCGACCGTGTCCCGCCGGTGACGCTGGGTCGCCGAGCCGCCGGCACTCAGAGGTACACCTTGCGCTGGTAGATGGCGTGGGCACCCGCGACCCGGTCCAGGAAGAGCAGGCCGGCGCAGTGGTCGATCTCGTGCTGGAGGGCCCGCGCCTCGAACCCGTCCGTCACCAGCCGTACGGGCCGACCGGTGCCGGGCAGGACGCCCTCCACCACCAGCCGGCTCGCCCGCTTGACGTCCCCGGTCAGGTCGGGCACCGACATGCACCCCTCGCGCGCCACCTTCCACCGGCTCGCCTCGACGACCCGGGCGTTGCACAGCACGAAGGTGCCGTGCACGGTGAGCGCCTTCGGGTGGCCCGTCACGTCCACCGCGAAGACCTGCGCACCCACACCGACCTGCGGGGCGGCCAGCCCCACGCAGCCCGGGGACACCCGCATGGTGGCGATCAGGTCGGCGGCCAGCCGTACCGTCTCCGGCGCCGTCGGATCCACCTCGCCGCCGGAGCGGCTGAGCACCTGCTCCGGCGCGGACACCACCGGCCGCACCTCCCCCGGCACGGCCAGGGACTCCGGGGTCCAGTCGCCGAGGCCGACGTACGCCTCGATCTCCGGTCCGCGCCCCGCGCCGGTCACAGCAGATCCGGATCGGCCGGCCGGAGGGTCACCCCGACGCCCAACTCCTCGGCCGTCGCCGCCAGCCGCCCGGCCAGCCCGTCGGCCGTGCCGGGCGGCAACTCCACCTCGGCGACCACCACGTACAGCGAGCCGGTGAGGCGGGTGCTCAGGTCGGTGACGTTGCCGCCGGCGTCGGCGAGCACCCGGGTCATGGCCGCCACGATGCCCATCCGGTCCGCGCCGTGCACCGCCAGCACGTACGGCTCGCCGGCGGGAGCCGTCTCGCCGTCGGGGGTGACCGCGCGTACGGTGGCCAGCAGTTGACCGTCGGCGGAGAGCGGCGCCAGCGCGGCCTCGACGTCGGCGGCGGCCGGGCCCACGCAGATCAGGGTCATCGCGAAGTGCCCCCGCAGCCGGGTCATGGTGCTGTCGGTGAGGTTCGCGCCGAGCCGGGCGAGCAGCTCGGCGACGTCGGCCACGATGCCTGGCCGGTCCCGGCCGATGACGGTGATCGCGAGCTCGTTCATCCGGGCATTCTGCCCGATCCGTCCGCCGCCGCAGCAGCGCCCCGCCCGGACCGCCCAGCCAGCGGGACGGTAGTGGCGCCCCGTCGTGGCACCGTCGCCCGCACCGCCTCGGCGACGGGACGCGTGACATCATCGGCGACGCGATGTCTGAGCCCACTTTCGCCACCCTGGTCAGCCGGTGGTACGAGGAGAACGCCCGCGACCTGCCATGGCGCGGACCCGACGTGACCCCGTGGGCCATCCTGGTCAGCGAGGTCATGCTCCAGCAGACGCCGGTCGTACGCGTGCTCCCCGCCTGGGAGGCCTGGCTGGCACGCTGGCCCGAACCGGCCGCGCTGGCGGCGGACAGCCCCGCCGAGGCGATCCGGATGTGGGGGCGGCTCGGCTATCCCCGTCGGGCGGTGCGGCTGCGCGACTGCGCGCTGGCGATCGTCGAGAGGCACGGCGGGCAGGTCCCCGACCGGCTGGACCAGTTGCTGGCGCTGCCGGGCGTCGGCACGTACACGGCCCGGGCGGTGGCCGCGTTCGCGTACGGTCAGCGGCACCCGGTGGTCGACACCAACGTGCGGCGGGTGGTCTGCCGGGCGATCGCCGGCGAACCGGACGCCGGCCCGGCGACCCGCCCGGCCGACCTGGTCGCCACCGAGGAACTGCTCCCCGTCGAACCGGCCGCCGCCGCCCTGGCCAGCGCGGCCTTCATGGAGCTGGGCGCGGTGGTCTGCGTCGCCAGGTCGCCCCGCTGCGGCGTCTGCCCCGTCGAATCGGTCTGCGCCTGGCGCGCGTCCGGCCGCGAGGCGCCCGCGGGTCCGACCCGCCGCCCCCAGCGGTACGCCGGCACCGACCGCCAGGTACGCGGGCTGCTGCTCGGCGTACTACGGGAGACGGCCGGGCCGGTGCCGCACCAGCGGCTCGACCAGGTGTGGGCCGACGACGTCCAGCGGTCCCGGGCGCTCGCCGGACTGGTGCGGGACGGTCTCGTGGAACCGGTCGGCGAATCCTCGTTCCGCCTCGTCGGCGACGGGCCACCCGTCCCGGTGGGCTGACCCGGCGCGGACGCTGGGCGGCGCCGGGTCGGCGTGGGCCAGCCCCTGGCGTGACGAAAGGGCCGGCCCCGTTGTGGGGGCCGGCCCTTGTCGTTGGGTGTGGTGTGTCAGGCGGTGTAGCCGCGGGTGGCGATCCAGTCGGCGAGGTTGTCGACGCTCATGCGGTAGGAGGCCTGGTTGGGGTTGGCGGAGTCGGCGATGGTGACGGTGTTGCCGTTGTCGCGGTAGCCGACGACGCTGATGTAGTGCCCGCCTTCGAAGGAGTGGGTGGTGCCGTCGGTGTCGGTGGCGGTGCCGGCGATGTTGGCGACGATGGCGTGGCCTTCGTCGATGGCGGTGACGATGTCGCCGCGTAGCTTGTCGGTCTGCTTGTCGTCGGCCTTGGCGCCGGGGATCTCGACGGACTGGTAGGCGTCCTTGCCGGTCTCCTTGTTGAGGACGGGGGTGATGTCGTTGATGGAGTTGGTGCCGGCTTCGGTGGTGCCCATGCGCTGGGCCATGCCGTCGACGTCGATGTTCTTGCCCTGCACGCTGAGGGCGTTGCGGGCGGCGGCGGGGCCGCAGTAGTAGAAGTTGGGCTGTGCCTCGTAGCGCACGCCGAGTTCGCGCTCGCCACCCTTGCGGTCCTGGGTGACCGAGGCCGCCACGGGGGTGGTGGGGGCGGCCTCGGTC
>NZ_WAAS01000049.1:0-35281 GCF_008806585.1 Micromonospora sp. AMSO12t | reverse complement strand
AGGGCCCCGCTGCGCCGGCCGGCCCCGGTCCCGACGCCTGGCGGGACTACCCGGCCGGGCCGGCCCTGCTCCGGGCGCTCGCCGAAGGCCGGGCCGCCCGGGCCGTCTGGTCGGCGCTGCCGGGGGAGGACTGGCCCGCCCGGTACGCCGAGGCCGTCGCCGCCACCGTGGCCGGCGGTCGGGGCGCGGTGGTGGTCGTCGCCGACAACCGCGACCTGGACCGTCTCGACGCCGCGCTGCACGACGCCCTGGGTCCGGGGCGGCACGTCTGCCTCTCCGCCGCGCTCGGTCCCGCCCGGCGCTACCGGGCGTTCCTCGCCGCCCGGCGCGGCGACGTGGCGGTGGTGGTCGGCACCAGGGCCGCGATGTTCGCCCCGGTCGCCCGGCTCGGGCTGGTGGCGATCTGGGACGACGGCGACGACCTGCACGCCGAGCCCCGGGCCCCCTATCCGCACGCCCGGGAGGTGCTGCTCACCCGCGCCCAGCTCGGCGACGCCGCGGCGCTGGTGGGCGGCTACACCCGCACCGCCGAGGCGCAGCTGCTGGTGGAGACCGGATGGGCCCGCGAGGTGGTGGCCGACCGGGCCACCCTCCGGGCCCGGATGCCGGCGATCGCGCCGACCGGCGACGACCCGCAGCTGGCCCGGGACCCAGGGGCGGCCACCGCCCGGCTGCCCAGCCTGGCCTGGACGACCGCCCGGGAGTCGCTCCGGGCGGACCTGCCGGTGCTGGTCCAGGTGCCCCGCCGTGGCTACCTGCCGTCGGTGGCCTGTGCCGAGTGCCGCACCCCGGCCCGGTGCCCGCACTGCGCCGGCCCGCTCGCGCTGCCCTCCGCCGAGGGCACCCCGGCCTGCCGCTGGTGCGGGCGGGTCGCCGCCGCGTACGCCTGCCCGGAGTGCGGCGGGCGGCGGCTGCGTGCCTCCGTCACCGGCGCCCGGCGCACCGCCGAGGAACTGGGCCGGGCCTTCCCCGGCGTGCCGGTGCGGACCTCCGGGCGGGAGGAGGTGCTGGCCACGGTCCCGGGCGGCGCCGGCCTGGTCATCGCCACCCCCGGCGCCGAGCCGGTCGCCGACGGCGGCTTCGGGGCGGTGCTGCTGCTCGACTCGTGGGCCCTGCTCACGCGGGCCGACCTGCGGGCGGGGGAGGAGGCGCTGCGCCGCTGGCTGGCGGCCGCCGCGCTGGCCCGTCCCGCCGCCGCCGGGGGCCGGGTGGTGGTGGTCGCCGACGGGGCCCTCGCCCCCGTACAGGCGCTGCTGCGCTGGGACGCCGGCTGGTTCGCCGCCCGGGAGCTGGCCGAACGGCGGGAGCTTGGCTTCCCGCCGGCGGTGCGGATGGCCAGCGTGACCGGCCTGCCGGCCGCCGTGGCCGACCTGCTGGCCGAGGCCCGGCTGCCGGCGGAGGCCGAGCTGCTCGGGCCGGTGCCGGCCGACGGGGAGCGCGAGCGGATGCTGGTCCGGGTCCCCCGGGCCCGGGCCGGCGCGCTGGCCGGCGCGCTGCACTCGGCGGCGGGGGTGCGCACCGCCCGCAAGGCCGCCGAGCCGGTCCGCCTCCAGGTCGACCCGCTGGCCCTCTTCTGACCGACGGCCCGGCCGATCCGGCGCCGCCCCCACCGCCCGACCTGGCCCGTCGTCGCACGCCGTGTCCGGCGGTGTGTCGACACGCGGGTGATAGCATCGCCCGTCATGCCCGGGCGTACGACGGCTCCAGGTCGCGGCGCGGCGCCAATCGCGCCGAGCCGGGGTCGTCGCAGGATCGCGCGACGATGGCGGGAGCGCGTCGGTTCGGCGCGGTGTCGATGATTCCAAACAGCCGGTGATCAGGGGTGGACCAGTCGTGACCGTTCGTCAGTCGATCGTCTTCAATGGTGACCTCGGCAGCGGCAAGAGCACCGTCTCCGTGGTGATCGCCGAGCGGCTCGGCCTGCGCCGGGTCAGCGTCGGTGACCTCTACCGCCAGATGGCGCAGGAGCGGAAGATGACCGCGCTCCAGCTCAACCTGCACGCGGAGCTGGACCAGGCCGTCGACGGCTACGTCGACCAGCTCCAGCGGGACATCGCGGCCTCGGGCGAGCGGCTCGTCATGGACTCCCGGCTGGCCTGGCACTTCTTCACGGACGCGCTCAAGGTGCACATGATCACCGAGCCGGGCGAGGCGGCCCGACGGGTGCTCGCCCGCCCCTCCGGCCCGGCCGAGAGCTACGCCTCGATGGAGGAGGCCAAGGCCAAGCTGCTGGAGCGCAGCGAGAGCGAGCGGGGCCGGTTCATCGTCCGCTACGGGGTGGACAAGGCCCGGCTGCGCAACTACGACCTGATCTGCGACACCACCCGCGCCTCGGCCTCCGAGGTCATCGAGCACATCATCGACGCGTACGAGGGCCGGCTGGGCGCGGACGTGCTGCGCGACGCGCCGCCGCTGCTGCTGCTCGACCCGGCCCGCGTCTACCCGACCGAGGACATCGCCCACCTGCGCGACCTGTGGGACTCGGAGTTCGTCGGCGAGGTGGCCGCCGCCGGCGACGAGGCGCTGGAGCCCCTGCGGATCGGCTACACCGGCGAGTACTTCTTCGTCGTCGACGGGCACCGCCGCCTCAGCGCCGCCCTCCAGAACGGCTTCCGCCTGGTGCCGGCCCAACTCGTCGCCGAGGTGGACGAGCCGGTGGTCGGCGGAATGAGCGCGGTGGACTACTTCGCCGCCCAGGCCCGGCCCGGCCTGATCCACGACTGGGAGGCCGCCCACTCCATCGAGCTGCCGTTGCCCGAGCACGCCCTGCTCGGCGGCGACGCGGTCCTGGCAGGGGAGCCGGGCACCGGCGTCTGAGCCGCTTCCTGCGCGGCCGTGGGCGCCTCCCGGTGACCATCGACACGTGACGGGCCGCGGCGCTTCGCGGTACGCCGACCGGGGCGACCGACGGCACTCCGTAGACTGGTACGGCACCAGTCCGCCCGCCGAAGGAGCCATGCCGAGTGACCGTCCAGCCCATCCGTCTGTTCGGGGATCCGGTGCTGCGCACGCCGGCCGATCCGGTGGTCGACTTCGACGTCGAGCTGCGCAAGCTCGTCGCCGACCTGACCGACACGATGCGTGAGCAGAACGGCGCCGGCCTCGCCGCGCCGCAGCTCGGTGTGGGCCTGCGGGTGTTCACCTTCGACGTCGACGACGTGGTCGGCCACCTGGTCAACCCGGTGCTGGAGTTTCCTGACGCCGAGGAGCAGGACGGCCCCGAGGGCTGCCTGTCCATCCCCGGCCTCTACTTCGACACCAAGCGCCGGCAGAACGTGATCGCCAAGGGCTTCAACGGCTACGGCGACCCGATGCAGATCGTCGGCACCGGTCTGATGGCCCGCTGCGTGCAGCACGAGACCGACCACCTCGACGGGGTGCTCTTCGTGGACCGGCTGGACCCGGCCGGGCGCAAGGAGGCGATGAAGGCGATCCGCCAGGCGGAGTGGTACGACGCGGCCACCCCGCCGACGGTCAAGCTCAACCCGCACGCCTCGGGCAGCCCCTTCGGCCTGGGGCGGTGAGCCGGTGCGCGTGATCTTCGCCGGCACGCCGGCCGTCGCCGTTCCCGCCCTGGCCGCCGTGGCCGCCTCCCGGCACGAGCTCGTCGCCGTGGTCACCCGGCCGGACGCCCCCGCCGGACGCGGTCGCGGGCTGGCCCGCTCCCCGGTCGGGGCGTGGGCCGACGAGCACGGGATCGAGGTGCTCACCCCCGCCCGGCCGCGTGAGCCGGAGTTCCAGGACCGGCTGCGCGAGCTGGCCCCCGACTGCGTCCCCGTGGTCGCCTACGGCGCGCTGGTGCCGCCGGCCGCCCTGGAGATCCCCCGCCACGGCTGGATCAACCTGCACTTCTCGCTGCTGCCCGCCTGGCGCGGGGCCGCGCCCGTGCAGCACGCCGTGCTGCACGGCGACGAGCTGACGGGGGCGAGCGTGTTCCAGCTGGAAGAGGGGCTGGACACCGGTCCGGTCTACGGCACGCTGACCGACGAGATCCGTCCGGCCGACACGTCCGGCGACCTGTTGGAGCGGTTGGCCCACTCCGGCGCCGGCCTGCTGGTGGCCGTCCTCGACGCGATCGACGACGGCACGGCACGGGCTGAGCCGCAGCCCGCCGACGGGGTGTCGCTGGCGCCGAAGCTGACCGTGGAGGACGCCCGGGTGCGCTGGTCCGATCCCGCCTTCGCCGTGGACCGGCGGATCCGGGCCTGCACTCCGGCGCCCGGCCCGTGGACGACGTTCCGGGGCGAGCGCGTCAAGCTGGGTCCGGTCACCCCGGTGCCCGACGGTCCGGAGTTGAAGCCGGGCGAGCTGTTGGTGGAGAAGTCCCGGGTGCTGGCCGGCACGGCCACCACCCCGGTGCGGCTCGGCGAGGTCCGGGCGGCGGGCAAGCGGGCGATGCCGGCGACCGACTGGGCGCGGGGCGTCCGGGTCGCCGCAGGGGAGGAAGTCGCGTGACGGGCACTTCGGAACGGCCCTCGGGCGACCGCTTCTCCGGCGAACGGCACGGTGAGCGCTCCGGCGGTGAGCGCTCCGAGGGCCAACGGTTCGGCGGTGAGCGGTTCGGCGGGCGCGAGCAGCGTCCCCCGGGCGGCCAGCGCGGCGAGCGGCCGGCGCGGGGCGGCCAGTGGGGTGCCCGGGCCGGCGGTGATCGCCGCGACGGCGGCCGGCGTCCCCCGGCCCGCCCGACGGTGGACCTGCCCCGCCAGGTGGCCTACGAGGCGGTCGCGGCGGTGCACCGGGACGACGCGTACGCCAACCTGGTGCTCCCGTCACTCCTGCGCGACGCGGGGCTGGTCGGCCGGGACGCCGCCTTCGCCACCGAGCTGACCTACGGCACGCTGCGCCACCTCGGCACCCTCGACGCGATCCTCGGCGACGCCGCCGGGCGGGACGTGCAGCGCATCGACCCGCCGGTGCGCGACGCGCTGCGGCTCGGGGCGTACCAGCTCCTGCACACGCGGGTGCCGGCGCACGCCGCCGTCTCCTCGACCGTCGACCTGGTCAAGTCGGTGGGTGTCGGCGCGACGGGCTTCGCCAACGCGGTGCTGCGCGAGGTGGCCGGCCGTGACGCCGACGCCTGGGTGGCCAAGCTGGCCCCGTCGGCGGAGAGCGACCCGATCGGGCACCTGGCCCTGGCGTACAGCCATCCGCAGTGGATCGTGCGGGCCTTCGCCGAGGCGCTCGGCGGCGACCTCGGCGAGACCACCCGGCTGCTCATCGAGGACAACGAGCGCCCGCCGGTGCACCTGTGCGCCCGGCCGGGGCTGGCCGATCCGGCGGAGTTGGCCGACGAGGCCGGCGGGGCGCCGGGGGCCTTCTCCCCGTACGCGGTCTATCTCTCCGGTGGGGCGCCCGGCGACCTGCCGGCGCTCGCGCAGGGGCGCGCCCACGTGCAGGACGAGGGTTCCCAGCTGGTGGCCAACGCCCTGGCGGTGGCCCCGCTCGACGGCCCGGACGGGCGCTGGTTGGACCTGTGCGCCGGACCGGGTGGCAAGTCCGGCCTGCTCGGCGCCCTCGCCGCCCAGCGGGACGCGCGGCTGACCGCGGTCGAGGTCTCGGAGCACCGGGCCCGGCTGGTCGAGCAGGCCACCCGGGGCCTGCCCGTGAGCGTGCTGAACATTGACGGCCGCACCGTCGGCGCGGACCCGAAGCTGCCGGAGGCGCACTTCGACCGGGTGCTCGTCGACGCGCCCTGCACGGGGCTGGGGTCGCTGCGCCGTCGCCCGGAGTCGCGCTGGCGGCGTCAGCCCTCGGACCTGCCGCCGCTGACCCGGTTGCAGCGTGAGCTGCTGGCCGCGGCGCTGCGCGCCGTCCGGCCGGGCGGGCTGGTCGCCTACGTGACGTGCTCCCCGCACACCGTGGAGACGCACGTGACGGTGACCGAGGCGGCCCGCCGCTCCGGGGTGCCGGTCGACTTCGTCGACGCCCGGCCGCTGCTGCCGGCGGGCATGCCCGGCCTCGGCGACGGGCCGACGGTGCAGTTGTGGCCGCACCGGCACGGCACCGACGCGATGTTCCTCGCGATGCTCCGCCGCACCTGAGCGGGGCGCACGGGACAAACCGGTCCGCCCCGGTCGGGGCGGGCCGGCGACGCCCGGGGCCGTCGTGCGCACGGCGCGCCGGCGGCCGGGATCGCCGTCCCTCCACTGTCTCCCCAAACTGCGCTCCGAGGTGGCATCATGTCGTCACCTATCGAGGAGCGTCCATGAAACGAAGCATCCTGACCGCTGGCCTCGCGCTCGCCGTCGCCGCCGGCGGCGTGGCGACGCTGACCGTGGCGCCGGCGGCGGCGGCCCCGTCCGCCGGCGTGCTCGCGCCCGCCGCGCAGGCCCTGGCGGCGCCGGACATCGCGGTGGCCAACGTCCAGGCCCACCTCACGCAGTTCCAGACCATCGCCACCCAGAACGGCGGCAACCGGCGGGCCGGGTCCGCCGGCTACACGGCCTCCGTCGCGTACGTCAAGACGAAGCTCCAGGCCGCCGGTTACACGGTCACCGAGCAGGTCTGCACCGACTGCACGTACCGGTCGAACAACCTGATCGCCGAGTGGCCGGGCGGACCCGCCGACCAGGTCGTCATGTTCGGCTCGCACCTCGACGGCGTCTCCGCCGGCCCGGGCATCAACGACAACGCCACCGGCTCGTCCGCGCTGCTGGAGAACGCGCTGGTGCTGGCCCGGCAGAACCCGACGATGACCAAGCGGGTCCGGTTCGCCTGGTGGACCGACGAGGAGCAGGGCCTCAACGGCTCGGACTTCTACGTCCGCTCGCTGAGCGCCACCCAGCGGGGCTACATCAAGGGCTACTACAACTTCGACATGATCGGCTCCACCAACGGCGGCTACTTCATCAACCGGATCACCTCCGCCACAGCCGCCCCCCTGAAGGCGTACTGGGACTCGCTGAACATCCAGCCCGAGGAGAACGTCGAGGGCCAGGGACGCTCCGACGACTACCCGTTCGCGCAGGCCGGCATCCAGACCTCCGGGTACGCCGCGGGCGCCAGCGCCCGGAAGACCTCGGCGCAGGCCACCAAGTGGGGCGGCACGTCCGGCTCGGCGTACGACCCGTGCTACCACCGGTCCTGTGACACCACCTCGAACGTCAGCGCCACGGTCCTCAACCGCAGCGCCGACGGGATCGCCTACGCCATCTGGCAGCTCGCCGTGGGCTCGGCGACCAACGACTTCTCCGTCGCGGTGAGCCCGACGTCGGGCTCGGTGCAGCGGGGCGCGTCGACCACGGCGACGGTCTCCACGGCCACCACCGCCGGCACGGCCCAGACGGTGGGCCTGTCGGCGACCGGCCTGCCGGCGGGCGTCACCGCCTCGTTCAGCCCGTCGTCGGTCACCTCCGGCGGCTCCGCGACCCTGACCCTCAGCGCGTCGGCCTCGGCGACGCTGGGCACCTACACCGTCACGGTCACCGGCGCGGGCTCCGGCGCCACGCGCTCGGCCAGCTACACGCTGACCGTCGGCGGCAGCGGCGGCTGCTCCGGCGGCCAGCTCATCGGCAACGGCGGGTTCGAGAGCGGGTCGTCGCCGTGGACGGCGTCGTCCGGCGTGATCACCAACGACACCCGCCAGCCGGCGCGGACGGGCTCGTACAAGGCGTGGCTGCTGGGCTACGGCTCGACGCGGACCGAGACGCTGTCGCAGTCGGTGACGATTCCGGCGGGCTGTGCGAGCTACACGCTGTCGTTCTGGCTGCACGTCGACACGGCGGAGACGACGACGAGCACCGCGTACGACCGGTTGGTGGTGCAGGCGGGTTCGACGACGCTGGCGACGTACTCGAACCTGAACGCGGCGGCGGGCTACGCGCAGCGGTCGTTCAACGTGGCCGGGTTCGCGGGCCAGACGGTGACGCTGAAGTTCACCGGCACGGAGGACGCCTCGTTGCAGACCAGCTTCGTCGTCGACGACGTGACGCTCCAGGCCAGCTGACACACCACAGGGTCGGGGCGGTCGGCCACGCTGACCGCCCCGCTCAGGTGACCGGCAGGCCCTTCGTGCCGGCGCCCTTCACCGACCGGGTGAGGTTGCGGTCGCTGACCCACAGGAAGCACTGCACGCCGCGGTTGCCGTTGCGCCACTCCCGCTCGAACGGGTGGTAGTAGATCGAGCCGGCCCGGTACTGCAGGTCGCCGTTGTCCGGCACCCTCGCGTACTTCGCGATCAGCGTCCGGCACGCCCGGTGCACCTTCCGGGTGTCCCGGCCGAAGTCGTCGTAGCTGGTGTCGGGGGCCTGCCACACCCCGACGAACTCGGCGCGGTGCTTGCTGGTGCAGGCGACCGGCACCATCTCCCGCACCTCGTCGGCCCGCGTCCTCGGGTTGAAGCAGCGGTGGGCGAGCGGGGCGGCGCCGGTCAGCGCGCCCTTCAGGCTGCCCGTGCGGGCCTTCGCGCCGGCCTCGTCGAGGCTGGTCTGCTCGCTCAGGTCGCAGCGGAACCAGCGGGCGCCGCCGCCCCACGCCTGCGGCGACGGCAGCACCACGCTCAGCCCGAGCCGGCCCGAGCGCCAGTCGCCGCCGACCATCCGGTTGACCTTCGCGTCGCACTCGGCGCGGGCGGCGCGCATGCCGGCCGAGCCGGCCGGTGGGGGCGTGACCCGGTCGGCTCCCGCCCCGGTCAGCGTGCCGACGTGCACGGTCTCCGTGCGGTGCGACACGGCGCAGTCGACGGGGTGGTAGGCGGTGAGGTAGCCGACGTCCTGCACGCCGGCGTGGCAGACCCCGGCGGCGGGCACGAACGCCTGCGGCGCGGCGGGCGCCGGCCAGTCGTCGGTCAGGTCACGGTCGGTGCCGGCCGGGGTGCCGCAACCGGCGAGCGCCAGGGCCGCCACCGCGCCCACCGTGGCCGCCGTCCACCACCGTCGCATCCCGACCTCCCGCCGTTCGTGGGCCGCACCCCGGCGGCGGCGGCCAGCGCGACGGTCCCGCCGGCGCGGAGGCGGCCGGACACGCCACGGTGCGGCAGCATACGGCACCCCCGCTCAGCTCGCGGGCAACCCTTGCGGGCCGGCGCCCCGCATGGAACGGGTCAGCTTCCGATCGTCGCTCCACAGGAAACACCGCACGCCCCGGTCGCCCTCCTGCCACTCCCGCTGCGACGGGGGATAGAAGATCGAGCCCGCCCGGTACGGCAGGTCGCTGTTGACGGGCACCTCGGCGAAGGCGGCGATGAGCGCCATGCAGCGCGTGTGCGCCTGCTGGTGGGACCGGCCGAACTCGGCCCAGGTCATGTCCCGCTCCAGGTAGACGCCGACGAACTCGGCGCGGTGCGGCTCGGTGCACAGCACCGGGGCCATGTAGTTCAGGTTGTCGCCGATCAGCTTGGGGTCGAAGCAGCGGTGCAGCAGCGGGGAGTCGCCGATCATCGCGCCCCGCAGGCTGCCCGTGCGGTTCACCGGCCGGGTGTTGTCGATGCTGCCGGTCTCGCTCAGGTCGCAGCGGAACCAGCGGGCGCCCGCGCGCCACGCGGGGGCGGAGGGCAGCGCGACGGTGAGGGCGATGCGGGCGGCGTGCCAGTCGCCGCCGAGCACCTCGCGGGCGCGCTGGTCGCACTCGGCGCGGGCGGGCCGCAGGGTCGCGGATCCCGGTTCGGGTCGGTCGCCGTCGGCGGTCGGCCCGGCGAACCTGCCCACGTGCACGGTCTCGGCCAGGTGGTTGCGGGAGCAGTCCACCGCCTCGTAGGTGCGGGCCTGCACGACGGCGGTGATCCGGGGCAGGCAGGCGTCGGTGGCCGGCACGAACAGCTGCGGCGCCCGCAGGGCCGGCCAGTCGTCGGTGAGGTCGCCGTCGGAGCCGCCCGGTCGCACGCAGCCGGACAGCAGGACCGTCAGCGTGCCGGCCAGCGCCAGCGCCGCGAGCCACCGTCGCATCGTCCGCCCTTTCCGGGAGCTGACGCGTCGACCGCCGCCGGGCACCGCGCGGGCGTGCGGCTCACGTCACCGTCCCTGATGGAGTCTCGCCGCGTTTCCGTCGTCCGGCCAGTCACGGATGGTCCTTCGTCCGGTTTCGCCGAGCCGGGAGGACCAATTCTGCACCACTGGTCACCGCCGGGTCACCGGGTGTCCCGTTGGTGGCGTGCTGCGGGCGGCCGTCGGCCACGTTCGTACACTGGCCCGGTGACCGTACCGCCGCCGATCGTCGCGCCCAGCATCCTCGCCGCCGATTTCGCCCGCCTCGCCGAGGAGGTCCGCGCCGTCGAGAACGCCGCGGACTGGCTGCACGTGGATGTCATGGACAACCACTTCGTGCCCAACCTGACCATCGGGCTGCCCGTGGTGCAGAGCCTGCGGGCCGCCACCGAGCTGCC
The DNA here is from genome assembly GCF_008806585.1 of Micromonospora sp. AMSO12t. Classification (NCBI taxonomy): domain Bacteria; kingdom Bacillati; phylum Actinomycetota; class Actinomycetes; order Micromonosporales; family Micromonosporaceae; genus Micromonospora; species Micromonospora sp. AMSO12t. The sequence continues at coordinate 24,963 of NZ_WAAS01000049.1, read as the reverse complement.
CTTCGACGTGCACCTGATGATCGAGGACCCGCGCCGCTGGGCGCCCGGCTACGCCGACGCCGGGGCGTACAACGTCACCTTCCACGCCGAGGCGTGCGACGACCCGGTGGCCCTGGCCAAGGACCTGCGCTCGGCGGGGGCCAAGGCCGGGCTGGCGATCGACCGGGACACCCCGATCGAGCCGTACCTGGAGCTGTTGCCGAGCTTCGACACGCTGCTGATCATGACCATCAAGGCCGGCTTCGGCGGGCAGCGGTTCATCCCGCAGCTGCTCGACAAGGTGCGTACGGCCCGCCGGCACGTCGACGCCGGCCACCTCGAACTGCGCATCGAGGTCGACGGCGGCATCGCCGCCGACACCATCGCCCAGGCGGCCGAGGCGGGGGCCGACGCGTTCGTCGCCGGCACCGCCGTCTACGGCGCCGACGACCCCGCCGAGGCCATCCGGAAGCTGCGGGCACTCGCGGAACACGCCGCCCCCGGGGCCTGACGTGGAACCGGCCGGCGACCGTCCGGACGTCATCCTCGTCGTCGACGACGACGAGGACATCGCGCGTTTCGTCGCGTTCAACCTCCGGCTGCACGGCTTCGAGGTGATCCACGCCAGCGACGGGCAGGAGGCGCTCGAGGTGATCGAGCGCCAGCGACCCGACCTGGCGGTGGTCGACCTGATGATGCCGCGCATCGACGGGTTGGAACTGACCCGGCGGCTGCGCGCCGACCCGATGACCTCGGCCCTGCCGGTGATCATGCTGACCGCCAAGGGCATGACGGTGGACAAGGTGCACGGGCTCAGCGCCGGCGCCGACGACTACCTGGTCAAGCCCTTCGACACCGCCGAACTGGTCGCCCGGGTCAGCTCCACGCTGCGCCGCAACAAGGAGTTCCGCGAGGTCTCGCCGCTGACCGGGCTGCCCGGCAACAGCCGGATCCGCCGGGAGATCTCCGACCGCGTCCGCAGCGGGGTCGACTACGCCGTCGGCTACATCGACATCGACCGGTTCAAGAGCGTCAACGACCGGTACGGCTTCGTCCGCGGCGACGACTTCATCTCGGCCCTGGCCCGCAGCCTGCACCGGGCGGTGGTCTCGGTCGGGCTGCCGCCGGCCTTCCTGGGGCACGTCGGCGGGGACGACTTCGTCATCGTCTGCGCCCCGGAGCAGGTCCGCCCGCTCACCTCCCGGGTCTCCGCCGACTTCGAGAAGGCCGCCGACTCGCTCTACGACCCGGTCGACGCCGCGCGCGGCTACGTGGAGCTGAAGGACCGCCGGGGCAACATCCGGCGGGCCGCCCTGGTCACCCTGTCGATCGGCGTGTCCCTCTCCGACTCCGGCAAGCGGTTCACCGACCCGCTGGAGGCGATCGCGGTCGCCTCGGAGATGAAGACGGTGGCCAAGAGCCAACCCGGCTCGTACGTGGCGGTGGACCGCCGGCGCGGGGTTACCTGATTCGTGCGCTGTTGCTGTGAAGTACCACGCCCGGGTGGCACGACCCCCCGTCCGGCGTGTAACACTTCCCGTGTACCCACCACGCGCTGGCGGGACTCGGTGTAATTCCGAACCGGCGGTGATCCACGGTGTGACCGTGGTAAGCCCGCGACCCGGTCGGCCTCGTGCCGCCCGGTGGACCTGGTGAGAATCCGGGGCCGACGGTTGGGAGCGGGAAACCCCGCCCCCAGACAGTCCGGATGGGAGACAGCGCGCGGGACGGACGGGCCCTGCCCGGCCGCTGAGTTCAGCGTGCCGTGCGCGCCCCCCGGGGCGGCCCCGCCGTACCCGGATCTCCGCCGCCGCACGCTCGCGGCCCCATGCCGTTGCCTCCCGTGTCCGCCCGCGCGTCGACCGGCGAGTGAGAGGGCAGGGCATGGCCGGCGTCTCCGTAGACGAGGCGATGCGTCGCGCGGTGGAACTCGCCGCGCGCGGTCTCGGCACGACCAGCCCCAACCCGGTGGTCGGCTGCGTGCTGCTCGACGCCGACGGGCAGGTGGTCGGCGAGGGATTCCACGCCTACGCCGGCGGGCCGCACGCCGAGATCGTCGCGCTCGCCCAGGCGGGGGAGCGGGCCCGTGGCGGCACCGCCGTGGTCACCCTGGAACCCTGCGACCACACCGGCCGAACCGGCCCCTGCAGCACCGCGCTGGTGCGCGCCGGAGTCGCCCGGGTCGTCATCGCCGTGCCCGACCCCAACCCGCTCGCCACCGGGGGCGCCGCCACGTTGCGCGCCGCCGGGATCCAGGTCGACACGGGGGTACGCGAGGCCGAGGCCGAGGCCGGCAACATCGCCTGGCTGACCTCGATGCGCCGGGGCTGGCCGTACGTGATCTGGAAGTTCGCCGCGACGGTGGACGGCCGGTCGGCGGCGGCCGACGGCACCAGCATGTGGATCACCTCCGAGGCCGCCCGGATGGACGTGCACGCACTACGCGGCACCGTCGACGCGGTGCTCGCCGGGGTCGGCACGGTGCTCGCCGACGACCCCCGGCTCACCGCCCGCAACCTGCGCGACGGCACGCTGGCCATCCGGCAGCCGCTGCGGGTCGTGGTGGACACCGAGGGTCGTACGCCAGCCGACGCCCGCGTCCGCGACGGCGCGGCGCGCACGTGGATCGCCACCGCGGCGGAGGTCGGCACCGGGCCCGACGGCCGGGTCGACCTGCCGGCGCTGCTCGCCGCGCTGCACGGGCGGGGAATCCGCGCCGTGCTGCTGGAGGGCGGCCCGAAGCTGGCCGGCGCCTTCCTGGCCGCCGGCCTGGTCGACAAGATCGTCGGCTACGTCGCGCCCCGGCTGCTCGGCGCCGGCCCGACCGCCCTGGTCGACGCGGGTGTGAACACCATCGCCGAGGCCATCGACCTGGAGTTCGTCGACGTCACGCAGGTCGGACCCGACCTGCGGATCACCGCGCTGCCCCGAAAGAGGGAGGGCTGACATGTTCACCGGCATCGTCGAGGAGTTGGGTGAGGTCGTCCGGATCACCGAGACGGCGGGTGACTCGGCGCTGGTCGCGGTCCGCGGCCCGCTGGTCACCTCCGACGCCCGGCACGGCGACTCGATCGCGGTCAACGGCGTCTGCCTGACCGTGGTCGACGTCACCGACGGGACGTTCACCGCGGACGTGATGGGGGAGACGCTGCGCCGCTCCGCGCTGGGCGCGCTGCGCGCCGGCGACCCGGTCAACCTGGAGCGGGCCGCCGCGCTGGGCAGCCGCCTCGGCGGGCACCTCGTGCAGGGGCACGTCGACGGCGTCGGCGAGGTGATCGCCCGCGAGCCGGCCGCGCAGTGGGAGACGGTCCGGTTCCGGCTGCCCGCCGCCCTGGCCCGGTACGTGGTGGAGAAGGGCTCGATCACGGTCGACGGCGTCTCGCTGACCGTCGCCGACGTCGGCCCGGACTGGTTCGCGGTCGGCCTGATCCCGACCACGCTGAAGCTGACCACCCTCGGCGCCCGGGGCGTCGGCGACCCGGTCAACCTCGAGGTGGACGTGCTCGCCAAGTACGTCGAGCGGCTGCTCGGCGCCCGGCTGGCCGGTCCCGCCCTGCCGGACGCCGGCCCGCCCGGCGGGCCGCCGGTCACCGGCCTGCCGGATGCTGCGCCGGGCGAGGCGGCCTGATGGGCCCGCTCGGGTGGCTGCTCGACGCGCAGGTCGACATCGCCGGGTCGCCGGTGCTGGTCCGGGAGATCGTCGGCAACGGGTTCGGGCTGGCCTCGGCGGTGTTCGGCCTGCGCCGGCTGGTCTGGGCCTGGCCCGTCGGCATGATCGGCAACGCGCTGCTGTTCACCGTCTTCCTGGGCGGCGTCTTCGCCACCCCGCAGGCGCACGACCTCTACGGGCAGGCGGGCCGGCAGGTCTTCTTCTTCTCGGTCAGCGTCTACGGCTGGTGGCGCTGGTCGCGCAACCGCCGCCAGGGCGGCGACGGCGACGGTGCCGCGGTGGCGCCCCGCTGGGCCACCGGCCGGGAACGGCTCGGCCTGCTGCTCGCGGCCGGGATCGGCACCGCCGCGGCGTACCCGCTGCTCGCCGCACTCGGCTCCTGGGGGCCGCTGCCGGACGCCTGGATCCTCACCGGCAGCCTGCTCGCCACCTACGGCATGGCCCGCGGCTGGGTGGACTTCTGGCTCATCTGGATCGCCGTCGACGCGGTCGGCGTGCCGCTGCTGCTGCGCGGCGGGTTCTACCCATCGGCCGCCATGTACCTCGTCTACGGCGCCTTCTGCGCCTGGGGCCTGGTCGCCTGGTGGCGCACCTCGCGGGCCGCCCGCCCGGCGCCCGCCCCGATCCCGTCGACCTACTCGGAGGCCGTGGCATGAGCGAGCGAACCATCAGGCGTGGTGCGGTGGCGCCTCAGGGCGGCACGCGGCGCAGCGGGGTGTCGGCATGAGCACCTTCGCGAGCATCGAGCAGGCGGTGGCGGACATCGCCGCCGGTCGGCCCGTCGTCGTGGTCGACGACGCCGACCGGGAGAACGAGGGCGACCTGATCTTCGCCGCCGAGCTGGCGACGCCGGAGCTGCTCGCCTTCATGGTGCGCCACACGTCCGGCTACATCTGCGCCCCGCTGACCGAGAGCGAGTGCGACCGGCTGGACCTGCCGCCGCAGCACCACACCAACCAGGACCGGCGCGGCACCGCCTACACGGTGACCGTGGACGCCCGGGAGGGCGTCAGCACCGGCATCTCCGCCGCCGACCGGGCGCACACGATCCGGCTGCTCGCCGACCCCGGCACCGGCCCGGCCGACCTGGCCCGCCCCGGGCACGTGGTGCCGCTGCGGGCCCGCGAGGGCGGCGTGCTGCGCCGGCCCGGCCACACCGAGGCGGCGGTCGACCTGACCCGGCTGGCCGGGCTGCGCCCCGCCGGCGTGCTCTGCGAGCTGGTCAACGACGACGGCACCATGATGCGGGTGCCGGACCTGGAGAAGTTCTGCGCCGAGCACTCCCTGACGCTGGTCACCATCGCCGACCTGGTCGCGTACCGGCGGCGGACCGAGAAGCAGGTCGAGCGGGTCGCCGATGCCCGGATGCCCACCCGGCACGGCGTGTTCCGGGCCCTGGGCTACCGCAGCGAGCACGACTCGGCCGAGCACGTCGCCCTGGTCACGGGCGAGATCGGCGACGGGCGCGACGTGCTGGTGCGGGTGCACTCCGAGTGCCTCACCGGGGACGTGTTCGGCTCGGTGCGCTGCGACTGCGGCCCGCAGCTCGACGCCGCCCTGGACCGGGTCGCCCGGGAGGGGCGGGGCGTGGTGCTCTACGTACGCGGCCACGAGGGGCGCGGCATCGGCCTGCTGCACAAGCTCCAGGCGTACCAGCTCCAGGACCAGGGCCGGGACACGGTCGACGCCAACCTCGACCTGGGCCTGCCGGCCGACGCCCGCGACTACGGCACCGGCGCGCAGATCCTCTACGACATCGGGGTGCGCTCGATGCGGCTGCTCACCAACAACCCGGCCAAGCGCGCCGGGCTGGAGGGCTACGGGCTGACCGTCACCGGCCGCGAGGGGCTGCCGGTGCGCCCGCACCCTGAGAACGTGCGCTACCTGCGCACCAAGCGGGACCGGATGGGGCACCTGCTGGACGAGCTGGACGAGGTGACCGAGGCCCCGATGGGCCGCCCGGTCCTCGGCGACGAGATCGGAGCGTAGGCATGGCGGGTTTCGGTGAACCGGGCGTGACGGCGGTGGACGCCGCCGGGATGACCGTCGGCGTGGTCGCGGCGCGCTGGCACGGCGAGCTGACCGACCACATGCTCGACCGGGCGGTCGCCGCCGCCGAGGCGTGCGGGGCCCGGGCGGTCACCGCCCGGGTGGCCGGCTCGGTCGAGCTGCCCGTGGTGGCCCAGGCCCTCGCGCGGCGCTGCGACGTGGTGGTCGCGCTCGGCGTGGTGGTCCGCGGTGCCACCGCCCACTTCGACTACGTCTGCCGCTCGGTCACCGACGGGCTGACCCGGGTGGCGCTGGACGAGGGCAAGCCGGTCGCGCACGGCGTCCTGACCGTCGACACCCTCGCGCAGGCCCGGGACCGGGCCGGGCTGCCCGACTCGGCGGAGGACAAGGGCTGGTCGGCCACCGTCGCCGCCCTCGACGCCGCCCTGGCCATCCGCGCCCTCGCCAGCAACGGCCAGCGGGTCGGCTTCGGCGGCTGACCCCCGACCGACCGGGACCGCGCCGACGCCGTGCCGCGTTCCCGGTCGGTGAGCGGGGCCTGACCCGGCGCACCGGGGCCGTCGGGGCGGCTGGAAGAATCGCGGCGTGAAGACGTTCGAGGAGTTGTTCGCCGAGCTGCAGGCCAAGGCCGCTGCGGGCACCCCCGGCTCGGGCACGGTCGCCGCGCTCGAGAAGGGCGTGCACTTCATCGGCAAGAAGGTCGTCGAGGAGGCGGCCGAGTCGTGGATGGCCGCCGAGCACGAGGGGCCGGAACGCACCGCCGAGGAGATCTCCCAGCTGCTCTACCAGGTCCAGGTGCTGATGCTGGCCAGCGGACTCGACCTGAAGGACGTCTACCGACATCTGTGAGTGCGCCCCGTCGTTGATCAGTTTCGATCGAAGGAGCACTCCGTCATGCTGCGTGTCGCCATTCCGAACAAGGGCGCCCTGGCCGAGAAGGCCGCCCAGATGCTGCGCGAGGCGGGCTACCGCCAGCGCACCGACCCGAAGGACCTGGTCTGCCGGGACGAGCCCAACGACGTCGAATTCTTCTACCTGCGCCCGAAGGACATCGCCACCTACGTCGGCTCCGGCGACCTCGACGTCGGGATCACCGGCCGGGACCTGCTGATCGACTCCGGCGCGCCGGCCGAGGAGGTCATGGATCTCGACTTCGGCCGGGCCACCTTCCGCTTCGCCGCCCGCCCGGAGGACGTCGACGACGTGCGGGAGCTGGGCGGGCACCGGATCGCCACCGCGTACCCGGGGCTCGTGGAGCGGCACCTCGCGGAGCTGGGCGTCAAGGCCGAGGTGACCCGCCTCGACGGCGCGGTGGAGAACGCCATCCGGCTCGGCGTCGCCGACGTGGTCGCCGACGTGGTCGAGACCGGCACCACGCTGCGCCAGGCCGGCCTGGTGGTCTTCGGCGAGCCGCTGCTGCGCTCGTCGGCGGTGCTGGTCCGCCGCGCCGACGTCGAGGCCCACCCGCAGGCCGCGCAGCTGCTGCGCCGGCTGCACGGGGTGCTGGTCGCCCGCCGCTACGTGATGCTCGCCTACGACGTGCCGGCCGGCCTGCTCGACCGGGCCAGCTCGCTGACCCCGGGCATCGAGTCGCCGACCGTCTCCCCGCTGCACCGCGAGGGCTGGGTGGCGGTGCAGGCGATGGTGCTCCGCGACGACGTGCACCGGATCATGGACGAGCTGTACGAGCTCGGGGCCCGCGCGATCCTGGTCACCAACATCCACGCCTGCCGGCTGTGAGCCGTTCGCCCACGGCGGCGGGTGCCCCGGCGCCGTCCCCGGTGTCGCGGGCCCTGCCGCCGTGGGTGGCGCTGACCCTGGTCACCCTCGCCGGCGTCGCCTCGGCGGCCCAGGGCGCGGCCAACGCCGAGCTGGGCGAGCGGGCCGGCAACGCGACCTTGGGCGCGGTGGTCAACAACCTCGGCGGGGCGCTGCTGGTCGGCCTCGGGGTCCTGGCGCTGCCCTCGGCGCGCACCGGCCTGGCCGCGCTGCGCCGGGCCCGATTGCCCTGGTGGACGTACCTGGGCGGGCTCGGCGGCGCGGGCATCGTGCTGGCCGGCGCGTACATCGTCCCGGTGCTCGGGGTGGCGCTCTTCACCATCGCCCAGGTCGCCGGCGGCAGCCTCGGCGGGCTGGCCGTCGACCGGGCCGGGCTGGCGCCGGTGGGGCGGCTGGCGCTCACCCCGCCCCGGGTGGCCGGTGCGCTGCTCGGCGTGACCGCCGTGACGCTGGCCCAGCTCGGCCAGCCCGTCGGCGACCTCGCCCTCGGCCTGGTCCTGCTCGCCGTGGCCGGCGGGCTCGGTGTGGCGCTCCAGTCCGCGCTGAACGCGCGGGTCTCCGCCGCCAGTTCGGCCGCCGCCGGGATGGTGGTCAACTTCGCCACGGCCACGCCCGTCGTGCTGCTGGTCGCGGCGCTGGCCGGCGCCCTCACCGGGCCGGGCCCGACCTGGCCGGACGACTGGTACCTCTACACCGGCGGCCTGCTCGGCGTCGTCATCGTGGCGGCCCTGCTGGTCGGCGTCCCGGCGGTCGGTGTGCTGCGCACCGGGCTCGCCCTGGTCGCCGGCCAGCTGGGCGGCGCCCTGCTGCTGGACGCGCTGCTGCCGGGCGGCCCCGGCCTGCGGCTGCCGGTGCTTGCCGGCGCGCTGCTCACCCTGGCGGCCGCCCTGGTCGCCGGCCGAGGGGGCGGCCGGCGGGGTCCGCGCGACGCCGTGCCGCCGACCGCCGCCGGTCCGGGGGCGCCCGCCGCGACCGCCGGATCAGCGACGCCGGGGTAGGCGCCGACGATCCGGCGGTACGCGGGACCGGGCCCGTCGGTCAGTTCGTCCGCTCGGAGAGCCCGTGCCGTCGCTCGTACGTCCGGATCGCCGCGTCCCACGCCTCGGTGTACTCCGACGGCCCCATGCCGAGGTCGCCGTGCCCCCGCACGGCCTCCCGCAGCAGCTCCACCAGGTCCGGCACCGTCCCCCGGCGCTCCTCCACGTACCGGCGGAAGACCTCCGCGAACTGTTCACCTGTCAGCCGGGCCGCGTGCGCGGTGACCGGATCGTCCTCCAGGCTCTGCAGCACGGCGCACCACCGGCGGGTCAGCTCGTCGGCCTGCTGGGCCCTGATCTTCTGCAGCTCGTGGTCGCACTCGAGCTTGATCCGCTGCTCCCAGTACGGCCGCAGCCGCTCCCGCACCCGCTCGTCCGGGCTGACCCGCACCTGCACCCAGAAGTAGGGCTGGGCACCCTCGCGGGGCCAGCGCTGACCGGCCAGCCGGTCGTTGAGCGCCCGCTCCAGGTCGTGCGAGCGGTGCGGCTCGTACTGGCGGGCCAGATCCACCGCCCGCTCGCGGACGATGCCACCCGCCCAGGCGAGATACCGCTCGGCCCGCAGCCGCAGCGCCTCGTAGGGCATGTTCTGCGCGGTCCAGTTGTAGACGGCGTGCAGCCGGAAGTCGAAGGCGTCGCCCCTGGCCGGGACCAGGATCGGCTGCGGCACGTCGTGGCGGAACGTCACCGTGTCGGGGACCGGGGGCGCCGGTGGCCCGGCGGGAGGGACCGGTTCGACCGGCGGGAAGATGGCGTGCCACCAGCGGCGGCGCTCCGGCTGGGGCGGTACGAACGCTGCCGTGGGGGGTGGCCCGGTGGGGTGAGTCGTCATGACAGGTCCTCGTCGATGAGTGCGTGTACGGCGTCGAGCAGTTCGTTGCGCGGCATGATGGGCCGCCAGACGTGGCGGACCTGGTGGTCGAGGCGATGCCGCAGCGGCGGCCGACCGGCGATCACGTGCCGGAGCAGGGCCACGCAGTGGGCGGCGACCTCGGGGTTTCCGTCCGCCCGGTTCAGCCAGAAGCCGAGCGTCCGCCACGAGCGGTAGGCCGTCTGCGGCATGCCCAGCGCCACGGCCCAGAGCGCGGCCACGTCGCCCGGGCTGACGATCCGCCGCCGGACGAGGTCCAGCAGCTCCGGCCAGTGCTCCCTGGGCGGCTCGGCCCAGCGGTCGGCGAGGACACGCAGCGTCCGCGCCGCGTGCAGCCGCACCTCCGGGTCGTCGGACGTCCAGTCGACCAGCTCCGGCACGAGCGTGGCCGCGTGGCCGTCCCGGTAGACCTCGACCAGACCCCGGACCACGGAGTTGTTCCGCCGCTGCATGCGGGCCTGCGCCACCAGGCGCAACTGCACGAGAGCGGCGTCGGGCCAGAGGCGGGCCAGTCCGAGGCCGTACGCCCGCGCGACGGTGTCCCGCAGGTGTGCCGCCGGTCCGGCGGCCCACTGGTCGAGTTCGGTCCGTACGCGCTGGCGCAGGCCGGGTTGCATCGCCATCGCGACCAGCACGATGGCGGCGGCCTGCCGGACGCCCGCCCGCCGTTCCCGGGCCAGGTCGCCGACCGTCTCCAGGGCTGCCCGCACGTCCCGCCCGGCCGACCAGCCGATGGCGCCCGCGGCGGCCTGCCGGATCCCCGGCACGTCGGAGCGGACCAGGTCCGCGAGCCAGCCGAGCAGCTGCCCGGGCAGCCACCAGTCAGTCCAGGCGACCTCGAGCAGCGTCGAACGGAGCTGCTCGCTGCCGGCGCCGAACTCGATCCGCCGGCCCCCCGCGGCGCGTTCGTCGCCGACCACGACGACGGCCTGGCGCAGCGTCGACCCGAGCAGCGTGTCCAGTTCGGGGCCGTGCAGCCGGGGTCCGACGGAGGTGGTCCCGGTGAGGTCGGTCCCGGCCAACCGCCGGGCCGCCTGGTCGATCTCCGCCACCGGCTGCCCGGCCAGTACGGCGCAGGTCAGCCGGAAGGCGCGGGCCCGGTCGGCCGCCCAGGCGTCGACCCCGTCCGGGCCGTCGGGTTGGCCGGCGTCGAGGATCTGCGTCGCGCGCTCCCGCAGCTGGCGGGGGAGCAGCTGCTCCAACCTCTCGGTCAGGGCGGGGCCGTGCGGGACCGTCCGGGCGATCAGCTCCACGACGGGCACCACCTCGCCCGGACGGGGCTCGCCGGCGAGGTAGGCCGAGAGCAGCGGATGGGTGACGCACTCGTCGTCGACGTACCGCTCCACGCAGGTGCCGTCGCAGCCGTCCGGGCACCAGCCGACGCACAGCCCGGCCAACTGCTGGCGCAGTCGCGCCCGGAACACCTCCACCGCCGGCGGCACCCGATGCTCCACGAGGTGGCCGGCGAGGTCCTGACCGCGCCGGGAGAAGTCCCCGACCAGGATCAGCGTCATGCCGGTCGCCTCGGCCCGGGCCGCGAGCGCCACGAGGGTGAACCCGTCGACGGCGTTCGCCGCGCTGTCCGCGAGCCGGAGCACGTACCCGCGTCCGGCGGGCAACCGTTCGCTCGACCCGAGCAGGTCGGCGGGCTGTTCCGCGCCGAGGACGCAGGCGCGGTCGAGCCCGTGCCGGCGGGCGGTGGCGAGGACGGCGGAGGTGAACCGGCCGCTGGCGGACGGGCCGGACAGGCACACCAGGTGGCGGCGCTTGAGGTGGCGGTCGAGCTGCTGGTCGCTGGACGTCGGCGCGTACCCCTGCGCCAGTTCCCCGACCTCGTTCCCGCTCAGGCTCTCGTACCAGATCCGCCCCGTGCCGTCGGTTCCCGCGGTGGTCACGTTGACGGTGCCGATCGCGACGGCGCCGTGACCGGTGGCGTTCTGGCCCCGTACCCGTACGTCGCCGAGGCCGATCGTGGCGCCGCCGAGCAGGTCGGCCAGTCCGCGGATGACGTCCGCCGAGTCGAGCGGCTCCTCCGGCTCGTCCGCCTCGCCGCCCTCCGACGACCCGGTCCCCGCCGGGTCCGCCGGGTCCGTCCGCCCGTCCGGTGGGCCCTCATCCGCTCCCGCCGCGGGGCCCTCCGTGGGACGGTCGTACCCGTCGTCACCGGGGGCGTTCCGGGGCCCGTCCGGGTCGGCGTCGTCGCCGACGACGTGCGGGTACGGGAAGTGGGGCGCGGTCACCGTGCCCGGCCCTCCCGTCCGCCACCGAAGGTCAGGTCGCGCCCGACGGAACCGATCGCCGTGGCGCCGTGCCCGATCGCGTTCTGGCCGTCGACCCGGATGTCACCCGTCCGGATGTCGCCCGCGCCCGGCGGCGTCCGGGTCGCGGGGGACTCCGACGGCTCCCCACCCGGGGCCCCGCCTCCCGGAGCGGGCGGCGTCGCCGTGGAGACGGGTGCCGGGGAAGGCGCACCGGCGCTCTCCGCCGCCGGCAGGGCGGACATGTCCTCGTCCACGACGCAGAACCAGGCGTCCTCCCGGAACCCCTTGTCCGGGTGGGTCACCTCGACCCGCCGGAAGCGCTCGGGGCGCATCTCCTCCGGGTACTCGGTGACGACGTCGCGGTAGATCTCCGCCGACACGACCAGCGCCACCCCGGCGTCGGGAAAGGCCGCCAGGGCCTGCTTCACGGGTGCCGCCTCGCAGAGCCGGCAGACGAGGACGACGGCGTTGCCGGGGAAGCCGTTGGCCCCGTCGAGGTGGACGAGTCCCTGGTGGACGGCGACCCGCAGGCGGATCCGGGCGGCCGGCACCCGGCTGCTGTTGTAGCTGCGCAGCCGCCTGTTCAGCTCCGGTACGAAGCGGCCGATGACGCGGGACTCGGCCACGTCGCGGGGGAGGATCGCCAGCTCGCCGTCGCCGGCCTGCTGCGTCGTCCAGGCGACCCGGTCCAGGCCGACGTCGCCGGCCGCCTCGTGCAGCAGCTCCCGGAAGTGCTTCTGCGCCTCGTACTGCTGGAGGTTGGTGCGCCGGCTGTACCGCTCCATGTCCACGGAGATCAACAGTCGTCGCTCGGGATGTCGCATCGTCGTGCCGCCCTTCGTCGCCCGACCCGCCCTCACAGGCGGGCACCGCAGGGGACATCGAACCGGGACGGGCCCGGCGGAACCCCGTAGAAGTACGGCATCGCCCGGAACTGTCGGTGGGGCGTCATCCCGTCCTGTTCGGGGGTCCGGCACGCGGCGGACCGGTCTCCTGGTCGCATGAGGATCGGGCTGATGGAGCTGCTGCTCGCGGTCGGCTGGCCGCCGGGCGTCCTGCTGGCGTGGGTGATCGTCCAGCTCGCCGTCGCCGCCGCCCTGCGCCTGCGGGCGTCGCGCTACGCGCAGGGCCGGCTACGCTTCGACGGCTGTCGCTGGCCGAGGAGGATGAGAGCGCTGATGCGACGACCAGCCGAACTGTCCGACGTCACCTGGCCGTACGGCACGTTCCTGCAACGGCTCGGCCCTCCGGTTCGTGCCGCCCTGCTGGAGCTGGGGGTGCGCCGGCGGGTCCCGCCCGGACAGATCGTCATCCACGAGGGCGTACGGGAGTCGCACCTGGTGCTGCTCGAGGAGGGGCTGACGAAGGTCACCGCGACCCTTCCGGACGGGCGGGCCGCACTGCTGGCCCTGCGCGTCGGCGGCGACCTCGTCGGCGAGATGTCGGCACTCAACGACCGGCCCCGCTCGGCGAGCGTCACCACCTGCGGGCCGGCGACGTACCGGGTCATCCAGCCCGACCGGTTCAAGATGTTCCTCAAGGAGCACCCGGACGCCGCGCTGGAGTTGGCGGCGATGGTGTCGGACCGGCTGCGCTGGTCCAACCGGCGGCGCATCGACTTCACCTCCTACCCGGTGAAGATCAGGGTCGCCCGGGTCGTCGCCGAGCTCTGCCGCACCCACGGCCGCCAGGTTCGCGACGGCGTGGTCATCGACGTGCGGCTCACCCAGCCCGAACTCGCCAGCATCTGCGGCGCCGCCGAGACCTCCATCCAGAAGGCCCTGCGTGAACTGCGCACGGAGGGCCTGGTCGACACGGACTACCGCCGGATCACCGTCCGCGATCTGCCCCGGCTGCGGCGGATGGGCGAGCTGGAGGCCGGGGAGGACTGACGGGCGCCGGGCGGGGGCGGAACGTGTGGCGGCGCGGGAACGGCCGGGACCGGGTGGCAGACTGGTGGGGTGAGCGAAATCGAGTCCGTCCACCTGCGCCCGCGCCGCATCCGAGTGGTCTGCTGGGCCTGCGCGGCTGTGCTGTTCGTGGTGTTCAGCCTGCTGGCCACCTCGTTGAGCGGCGCGACGGGCAACGGCTACGGGAGCTTCCAGCGGGGCGACCAGATCGCGATGGTCGGGCTCGGCGTCCTCGGTGCGCTCGCCGTCCTGATCTTCACCCGTCCCCGGGTCGACGCGAACGCGTCGGGGGTGCGCGTGCGCAACCTCGTCGGCTCGTACGAGCTGCCGTGGGAGGTCGTCCGGGGGGTCCGCTTCGACCGGGGCGCGCCCTGGGCCAGCCTGGAGCTGCACGACGACGACCTGCTGCCGATGGTCGCCCTCCAGGCCGCCGACAAGGAGCGGGCCGTCGAGGGGGTCCGCGCCCTGCGCCGGCTGCACCAGGCGCACCAGGCCCGGCTCACCGAGGGCGCCGCCGGCCGCTGACCCGGGCGCCCGGTTGGGAGGGTGTCCGGGCGAGGGTGTAGTGTTACCAAGTCGACCAGGCTGTCTTCGTGTGTGCGCATCGCGCCCATGCGTGCAGCCTTGAAAGAGGAGCGCCTGCTCCCACCCGAGTCGCCACCACGGTGGCCGGGTCCGGTCACCGGTTCCGGGCATGTCCCGGCACCGGATGCGCGATCATGTGATCGTGCCGACCGGTCGAGCGGGCCCTGGCATGCGCCGGGGCCTTCTGCTTTCCGGGCCGGCTCCCACCCGGGAGCCGCGAGGGTCGGCCACGTAGAGATTCCGACTCGAGGAGGCCCCATCAGCGTCGAACCACGCGTGAACGAGCAGATCCGGGCACGTGAGGTCCGACTGGTCGGCCCCGAGGGTGAGCAGGTGGGCATCGTCCCGCTGGAGCGCGCCCTTCAGCTGGCCGCGGACGTCGACCTGGACCTGGTCGAGGTTGCGCCGATGGCGCGCCCGCCGGTGTGCAAGCTCATGGACTTCGGCAAGTTCAAGTACGAGAGCGCACTGAAGGCGCGCGAAGCGCGGCGTAACCAGCAGCAGACCGTCATCAAGGAGATGAAGCTCCGCCCGAAGATCGACCCGCACGACTACGAGACCAAGAAGGGTCACGTGGTGCGGTTCCTCAAGGCGGGCGACAAGGTCAAGGTGACGATCATGTTCCGCGGTCGCGAGCAGAGCCGCCCGGAGCTGGGTTACCGGCTCCTGCGCCGGCTCGAGTCGGAGATCTCGGAGCTGGGGTACGTCGAGGCCGCTCCGAAGCAGGACGGTCGAAACATGATCATGGTGCTCGCGCCGCACCGCGCCACCAAGGCCGCCGCGGTCGCCGCCACGGCCACCCGGGGCGGGCCGAGGGAGCGGGACGCCGAGGGCGCCCCGGCCGACGAGCCCGCAGCGGCCGGTGACACCGGCACCGTCGCCGACAACAGCGGCGAGTAACAGGGGAGAGACGTTCCACATGCCGAAGATGAAGAGCCACACGGGAATGGGCAAGCGGGTCAAGGTGACCGGCAAGGGCAAGATCGTTGCCCAGCAGGCCGGCCTCCGGCACAACCTGGAGAAGAAGCCCTCCACCCAGACCCGTCGGCTGACCGGCACCGTGGTGCTGGCCAAGGCCGACGTCAAGCGCATCAAGAAGCTGCTCGGCCGCTGACGCGCGCCACCTTACGTAATTAGGAGTTGAGATGGCACGCGTCAAGCGGGCTGTGAACGCCCAGAAGAAGCGTCGTACCCTGCTGGAGACCGCGAGCGGCTACCGCGGTCAGCGCTCCCGCCTCTACCGCAAGGCCAAGGAGCAGGTGCTGCACTCGATGCAGTACGCCTACCGGGACCGTCGCGACCGCAAGGGCGACTTCCGGCAGCTGTGGATCCAGCGGATCAACGCGGGCGCCCGCGCCAACGGGATGACCTACAACCGCCTGATCCAGGGCCTGCGCCTGGCCGGCATCGAGGTCGACCGCAAGATCCTGGCCGACCTGGCCGTCAACGACGCCGCCGCCTTCGCGGCGATCGTCGAGCTGGCCCGGGCCGCGGTCGCGGCCGAGGGCACCGGCGGCGCGGCGGCCCAGGCCGCCTGATCCCCGCGCACCAGCAGATCGAGGCGTCTCCCATGCAGTCACCATCGCGCGGGAGACGCCTCGACGCTGTCTCCGGCCCCTTCACCCCGCGTACCCCCAGGGTCGTCGCCGCCCGCCGGTTGCAGCGCCGCCGGGACCGCGAGGCCGCCGGCCGCTTCCTGGCCGAGGGGCCGCAGGCGGTCCGCGAGGCCCTGGCTTGCCCGGGGGTGGTCACCGAACTCTTCGGTACGCCCGCAGCCCTGGACCGGCACGCCGACCTGGCTGCCGTCGCGGCCCGTGCCGACGTGCCCGTCTCCGAGGCGACCGACGAGGCGCTCGCCGCGCTGGCCGAGACCGTCGCCCCGCAGGGCCTCGTCGCCGTCTGCCGCCACCTCGACGTGCCGCTGGAGCGGGCCCTGGCCGACGGGCCCCGCCTGGTGGCCGTGCTCGCCGGGATCCGCGACCCGGGCAACGCCGGCACCGTGCTGCGCACCGCCGACGCCGCGGGCGCCGGTGCGGTGGTCTTCGCCGGCGAGGCCGTCGACCCGTACAACGGCAAGTGCGTGCGGGCCTCGGCCGGCAGCCTCTTCCACGTTGACGTGGTCCGCGCGCCCGACCCGGTGGACGTCGTCGCGGCGTTGCGCGCCGCCGGGCTCACCGTGCTCGCCACCACCGGCTACGGCGAGGACGACCTCGACGACCTCGCCGACGACGGGCGGCTCGCCGCCCCCACCGCCTGGCTCTTCGGCGCGGAGGCGCACGGCCTGCCCGAGGCGCTCACCGCCGCCGCCGACGCCCGGGTCCGGGTGCCCCTGCACGGGCGCGCCGAGAGCCTGAACCTGGCTGCGGCCGCCGCCGTCTGCCTGTACGCTTCGGCGAGAGCACAGCGGCGGTCGTGACCCGACCGTCGAGTCAGATCGCAGGGGAGACCGTCCGCCCATGAACGCGCCACGGCGTTCGTTTAGCCAGCCCGCCGGTGTCGGCGGGCGGCGGGCCTGACCTGCTCTCCGCACAACTCCCACCGGCGGGCTGCGGCACAGCCGCGCGTCCGTAGACTCGCTTCGCCGCCCGTGAGGGCTGGCGCCGCCGTGAGGGAGTGCCCGTACGCCATGAGCTACCGCAACGATCCGTACGACCCGAAGCAGGTCGCCCTGCTCGACCCGGCCGCCCTGGCCGAGGCCGTCGCCGCCGCCGAGAAGGCGTTCGCCGAGGCCGGTGACCCGGACGCGCTGACCGCGCTTCGCCCGGCGCACCTCGGCGACCGGTCCCCGGTCTCGCTGGCCCGCCGCGAGATCGGCGCGCTGCCGCCGGCCGCCAAGTCCGACGCCGGCAAGCGGGTCAACGAGGCCCGCCGCGCCATCGACGCCGCGTACGCGGCCCGCCAGGAGGTCCTGGACCGGGAGCAGGCGCAACGGGTGCTGGTGGAGGAGCGCGTCGACGTGACGCTGCCCCACGACCGGCGGCCCCGGGGCGCCCGGCACCCGATCAGCACCCTGATGGAGCAGGTCAGCGACCTGTTTGTCGGCATGGGCTACGAGGTGGCCGAGGGGCCCGAGGTCGAGCTGGAGTGGACCAACTTCGACGCCCTGAACATCCCCGCCGACCACCCGGCGCGCGGCCTGATGGACACCTTCCACGTCGCGCCGCCGGAGGGCACGGAGGGCTCCGGCCTCGTCCTGCGTACGCACACCTCGCCGGTGCAGGCGCGCACCATGCTGACCCGCAAGCCGCCGATCTACGTGATCGTGCCGGGCCGGGTCTACCGCACGGACGAGCTGGACGCCACCCACGCGCCGGTCTTCCACCAGGTGGAGGGGCTCGTGGTGGACCGGGGCATCACCATGGCGCACCTGCGCGGCACCCTGGACCACTTCGCCCGGGCGATGTTCGGTGAGGGCGCGAAGACCCGCTTCCGGCCGCACTACTTCCCGTTCACCGAGCCGTCGGCCGAGTTCGACGTCTGGTTCCCCGAGCACCGCGACGGCCCGCGCTGGGTCGAGTGGGGCGGTTGCGGCATGGTCAACCCGCGGGTGCTGCGCGCCTGCGGCATCGACCCCGAGGTCTACTCCGGATTCGCGTTCGGCATGGGCATCGACCGGACGGTGATGTTCCGGCACGGGGTCAGCGACATGCGGGACATGGCCGAGGGCGACGTGCGGTTCACCCGCGCGTTCGGGACCGGGGCGTAGGCGATGCGGGTACGAGTCATGGAGACGGTGGTCTGAGTCATGCGAGTTTCTGTCAGTTGGCTGCGGGAGTACGTCGACCTCCCGGCCGACCTGCCCGCCGGCGACCTGGAGCAGGCCCTGGTCGGCCTGGGCATCGAGGTCGAGTCCGTGGTGGACCTGCGGGAGACCGTCACCGGTGCGCTGGTGGTCGGTGAGGTCCGCGAGATCGAGGAGCTGACCGGCTTCAAGAAGCCGATCCGGTTCTGCCGGGTCGACGTCGGCGACGCCAACGGCACCGGCGAGCCGCAGGAGATCGTCTGCGGGGCGCGCAACTTCGCCCCCGGCGACCGGGTGGTGGTGATCCTCCCCGGCGGCGTGCTGCCCGGCGGCTTCGCCATCGGCGCGCGCAAGACGTACGGGCGCAACTCCCACGGCATGATCTGCTCCGCGCGGGAGCTGGGCCTGGGCGACGACCACGACGGCATCGTCGTGCTGCCCGCGGACACCCCGGCCAAGCCGGGCGACGACGCGCGGCCCGTGGTCGGCCTCGACGACGTCGTGGTCGACCTGGAGATCACCCCCGACCGGGGGTACGCGATGAGCGTCCGCGGCCTGGCCCGGGAGCTGTCGCACGCCCTCGGCGTGCCGTTCCGCGACCCGGGCCTGGCGCCCGCGCCCGGCGGCACCGTCGAGCCGGCCTACCCGGTCGAGGTGCGCGACACCGTCGGCTGCGACCGGTTCGCCGCCCGCCTCGTGCGCGGCGTCGACCCGACGGCGCCGACCCCCGACTGGATGCAGCGGCGGCTCACCGTCGCCGGCATCCGCAGCATCTCGCTGCCGGTCGACATCACCAACTACGTGATGCTCGAACTGGGCCAGCCGATGCACGCCTTCGACGCCGACCGGATCGCCGGGCCGCTGGTGGTCCGCCGCGCCGAGGCGGGGGAGAAGCTGACCACCCTGGACGGGGTCACCCGCGCCCTCGCGCCCGAGGACATGGTCATCTGCGATGAGACCGGCCCGATCTCACTGGCCGCAGTGATGGGTGGCGAGACCAGCGAGGTCGTCGCCGGGACGACGAACGTGCTCTTCGAGGCCGCCCACTGGGACCCGGTGATGGTCGGGCGCACTGCCCGCCGGCACAAGCTGTTCAGCGAGGCGGCGAAGCGGTGGGAGCGGGGCGTCGACCCGGCCCTGCCGCTGGTGGCCATCGCGCGGGCGGTCCGGCTGCTCACCGAGCACGCGGGCGGCGCGGCCGGTGACGAGATCCTCGACATCGACCACGTCCGGCCGCGTACCCCGGTCGTCCTGCCGGCCGACCTGCCGAGCCAGCGGATCGGCGTGAGCTACCCGCCCGCGCGGGTGGCCGCCCTGCTGGAGCAGGTCGGCTGCACGGTGGCCCGGGGCGCCGACCGGCTGGCCGAGGACCCGGGCGAGGTCGGCGTGGCCGCCGGCACCGGGGGCGCGCTCAGCGTCACCCCGCCGACCTGGCGGCCCGACCTGACCGACCCGGCCGACCTGGTCGAGGAGGTGGTCCGCCTCGACGGGTACGACCGGGTGCCGTCGGTGCTGCCGACCGCGCCGCCCGGCCGCGGCCTGACCTGGCAGCAGCGCCGCCGCCGGGCCGTGGCCCGGTCGCTCGCCGAGCGGGGGTACGTGGAGGTGCTCGCGCACCCGTTCGTCGCCCCCGGGCTGGCCGACCAGCTCGGCCTGCCGGCCGACGACCCGCGCCGGAGCGCGGTGCGACTGGCCAACCCGCTGTCGGAGGAGGAGCCGCTGCTGCGCACCACGCTGCTCGGCCCGCTGCTCGGCATCGCGAAGCGCAACCTCGGCCGGGGCCAGCGCGACCTCGCCCTCTACGAGATCGGCGCGGTGTTCCACCCGCGTCCCGACGCCGGCCGCCCGCCGGCGATGGGCGTGGACCGGCGACCCACCGACGAGGAGTTCGCCGCCGCCGACGCGGTGGTGCCCGACCAGCCCCGGCACGTCGCCGTCGTGCTGACCGGCGACGTGGAGCCGGCCGGCTGGTGGGGCGCGGGCCGCCCGGCCGGCTGGGCGGACGCCGTGGAGGCCGGCCGCGACGTGCTCGCCGCCGCCGACGTCCCGGCGGACCGGATCGAGGTCCGGGCCGCCGAGTACGCCCCCTGGCACCCCGGCCGCTGCGCCGAGCTGCTGGTCGACGGCACGGTGGTCGGGCACGCCGGCGAGCTGCACCCGGCTGTCGTGGCGGCGCTGGAGCTGCCCCGGCGGACCAGCGCCATGGAACTGGACCTGGACGCGCTGCCGGCCGCCCCGGTGGCGTCCGGGCCGGTCGTCTCGGGCTTCCCCCCGGCGCTGATCGACGTGGCGCTGGTGGTGGACGCCTCGGTGCCCGCGGCGCAGGTGCAGCAGGCCCTCGTCGAGGGCGCCGGTGGGCTGCTGGAGCAGGTGCGCCTGTTCGACGTGTACGCCTCGGAGCAGCTCGGTGAGGGGCGCAGGTCGCTGGCGTACAAGCTCACCTTCCGGGCCCCGGACCGGACGCTGACCGTGGAGGAGGCGGTGGCCGCCCGGGACGCGGCGGTCGCCCGCGCCGCGGAACGCTTCGGCGCCACCCTGCGCGGCGCCTGAGTGACGACGAGGGCTCCTTCCGCCGGCGCGGGAGGAGCCCTCGTCGTTTCCCGGCTCCACAGGTGGGTGAGAGCGTGATCGGGACCAGTCTCATTCCCATGCAGTCGACTGCATGAACTTGCAGACAGGTGTCGCCGCTTGCTAGCCTCCTCTGCATAGTCATGCGGAGGTGGGGATGGGTATCCGAGTCGCGGTCGCCGGGGCGAGCGGCTACGCCGGCGGCGAGCTGATCCGCCTGGTCGCCGGGCATCCGGAGTTCGATCTGGTCGCCGCCACCGCGCACAGCCAGGCCGGGCACCGGCTCGACGTCGTACACCCGCAGCTCGCCGGCCTGGACCTGGTCCTCGGCGAGACGGACGCGGCGACGCTGGCCGACGCGGACCTGGTCTTCCTGGCCCTGCCGCACGGACAATCGGCGGCCCTGGCTGCCCAGCTGCCGCCCGAGGTCCGGGTCGTCGACCTGGGCGCCGACCACCGGCTCGCCGACCCCTACGCCTGGGCCAACTACTACGGCGGCACGCACGCCGGGCCGTGGACCTACGGCCTGCCCGAGCTGCCCGGCCAGCGAGAGCTGATCGCCGGCGCCACCCGGGTCGCCAACACCGGCTGCTACGCCGCCGCCATCATCCTGGCCCTCGCCCCGCTGATCGCCGCCGGCGCCGCCTCCCCGGCCGACGTGGTGGTCGTCGCCGCCTCCGGCACCTCCGGCGCCGGCAAGGCGGCCAAGCCGCACCTGCTCGGCAGCGAGGTGATGGGCGACCTGTCGCCCTACCGCGTGGGCACCCACCAGCACGTCCCGGAGATCAAGCAGGCCACCGGCGCGACCGGCCTGTCGTTGACCCCGGTGCTCGCGCCGATGCCCCGGGGCATCCTCGCCACCGTGACGGCGGTGCCGGCCCGGGGCGTCGACCCGCGGGCGGTGCTCGCCGAGGCGTACGCGGACGCGCCCTTCGTGCACGTCCTGCCCGAGGGGGCCTGGCCGCACACCGCCGCCACCCTCGGCTCCAACTCCTGCCACCTGCAGGCCACGGTCGACGTCGACTCCCGCCGGATGATCGTGCTGAGCGCGCTGGACAACCTCGGCAAGGGCGCCGCCGGCCAGGCCGTGCAGAACGCCAACCTGATGTGCGGCCTGCCGGAGACGACGGGCCTGTCCACCTGGGGAGTCGCGCCGTGAGTTCCGTAGCCACGAACGAAGGACTGGTGCAGTGAGCGTCACGACTCCGCGGGGGTTCCGGGCGGCCGGGGTGGCCGCCGGGCTCAAGACCAGTGGCGCGAGCGACGTCGCGCTGGTCGTCAACGACGGCCCGGACGCCGGTGTCGCCGGCGTGTTCACCGCCAACCGGGTCAAGGCCGCGCCGGTGCTCTGGACGCAGCAGGTGGTGCGCGGCGGCGTCGCGCGCGCCGTGGTGCTCAACTCCGGTGGCGCCAACGCCTGCACGGGCCCGGCCGGCTTCCAGGACACCCACGCCACGGCCGAGCACACCGCCGCCGCGCTCACCGCCGCCAGCCCGCGGCTGATGCTGGGCGCCGCCGACGTGGCGGTCTGCTCGACCGGCCTGATCGGCGAGCGGCTGCCGATGGGCAAGCTGCTTCCCGGCGTACGCTCGGCGATCCGCCGGCTGGCGCGCGACGGCGGCCCGGCGGCGGCCGAGGCCATCATGACCACGGACACCCGGCCCAAGACCGCGGTGGCCCGGGGCAGCGGCTGGACGGTCGGCGGCATGGCCAAGGGCGCCGGCATGCTCGCCCCGGCGATGGCCACCATGCTCTGCGTGCTGACCACGGACGCGGTGGCCGGGCCCGAGGCCCTCGACGCCGCCCTGCGGGAGGCGTGCCGGGTCACCTTCGACCGGATCGACTCCGACGGCTGCATGTCGACAAACGACACGGTGCTGCTGCTGGCCAGCGGCGCGAGCGGCATCGCGCCGACCCCGGCCGAGCTGGCGGCGGCGGTCACCGCCGCCGCCCACGACCTGGCACAGCAGCTCATCGCCGACGCCGAGGGCGCCACCAAGCAGATCGCCATCGACGTTGTCGGCGCGGCCAGCGAGGACGACGCGGTCGAGGTGGGGCGCTCGGTGGCGCGCAACAACCTGGTCAAGACCGCGCTGTTCGGCAACGACCCGAACTGGGGCCGGATCCTCGCCGCCGTCGGCACCACCGCCGCCGCGTTCGAGCCCGACGGGGTCGACGTCGCCGTCAACGGCGTCTGGGTGTGCCGCTCCGGCGCCGCCGCCGAGGACCGGTCGAAGGTCGACCTGACCGGCCGGGACGTCACCATCCGCATCGACCTGCACGCCGGCGCCGCCGAGGCCACGATCTGGACCAACGACCTGTCCCACGCGTACGTGCACGAGAACTCGGCCTACTCGACATGAGCCTCTCCACCGACCTCGCCCGCGCCCAGGTCAAGGCGGCCACGCTGATCGAGGCGCTGCCCTGGCTGGCCCGCTTCTCCGGCTCGACCGTCGTGGTCAAGTACGGCGGCAACGCCATGGTCGACCCCGAGCTCCAGCGGGCCTTCGCCGCCGACATGGTCTTCCTGCGCTACGCCGGCCTCCGGCCGGTCGTGGTGCACGGGGGCGGCCCGCAGATCTCCGCCATGCTCGGCCGGCTGGGCATCGCCAGCGAGTTCCGGGGCGGCCTGCGGGTCACCACCCCGGAGGCGATGGACGTGGTCCGGATGGTCCTGGTCGGCCAGGTCGGCCGGGAACTCGTCGGCCTGATCAACGCCCACGGCCCGTTCGCGGTGGGCCTCTCCGGCGAGGACGCCGGACTGTTCACCGCCGTGCGGCGGCCCGCGTACGTGGACGGGGAACCGGTCGACGTCGGGCAGGTCGGCGACGTCGAGTCGGTCGACGTCTCAGCGGTCACCGACCTGATCGGCGCCGGTCGCATCCCGGTGATCTCCACCGTGGCGCCCGACGCCGACGGGGTGCTGCACAACCTGAACGCCGACACCGCCGCCGCCGCGCTCGCCGTCGCCCTGGACGCCCGCAAGCTGGTGGTCCTCACCGACGTGCCGGGCCTCTACGCCGACTGGCCCGACACCGACAGCCTGATCAGCGAGATCACCGTCGAGGAGTTGGCGGCGCTGCTGCCGTCGCTGTCCAGTGGCATGGTTCCGAAGATGGAGGCGTGCCTACGGGCGGTGCGGCAGGGCGTGCCGGCCGCGCACGTCGTGGACGGCCGCGTCGCCCACTCCACGCTGCTGGAGGTCTTCACCTCGGAAGGATTCGGAACCATGGTCGTGAGCGCGAGGAGTGCGGGAGCGGAGCGAGTGAGCCCCGCAGTCGCGAACGAAGAGGACGCCGTCAGCGCGCGGAGCGGGCCTGTCAGCTCCGCCGCCGCCAACCAGGAAGGCACGATCGCCGGATGAGCACGCTCGTCGAGCGCTGGGCACAGTCCATGATGGACAACTACGGCACGCCGCCGCTCGCCCTCGTCGCAGGCTCCGGCGCAGTCGTGGTCGACGACGCCGGCCGGGAGTACGTCGACCTCGTCGGCGGCATCGCGGTCAACGCCCTCGGCCACGCCCACCCGGCCGTGGTGGCCGCCGTGTCGAAGCAGGTCGCCACCCTCGGGCACGTCTCGAACCTCTACATCGCCGAACCGCCGGTGGCCCTCGCCGAGCTGCTGCTGGCCCTGGCCGGGCGGCCGGGACGGGTCTTCTTCGCCAACTCGGGCGCGGAGGCCAACGAGGCGGCGTTCAAGCTCTCCCGGCTGACGGGCCGCTCGCACGTGGTCGCCACCCGGGGCGGCTTCCACGGCCGGACGATGGGCGCGCTCGCCCTCACCGGCCAGCCGGCCAAGGCCGATCCGTTCCGCCCGCTTCCCGGCGAGGTGACCCACGTCGACTACGGCGACGTGGCGTCCCTGGAGGCGGCTGTCACCGACGCCACCGCGATGGTGATCCTGGAGCCGATCCAGGGGGAGAACGGCGTGGTGGTCCCGCCGGCCGGCTACCTGGCCGCCGCACGCCGGATCACCGCCCGGCACGGCGCGCTGCTGGTGCTCGACGAGGTGCAGACCGGTGTCGGGCGTACCGGGCACTGGTTCGCGCACCAGGCCGACGGGATCGAGCCCGACGTGGTGACCCTTGCCAAGGGCCTCGGCGGCGGGCTGCCCATCGGCGCCTGCCTGGCCTTCGGTCGGGCCGCCGAATTGCTGGCCCCCGGCTCGCACGGCACCACCTTCGGCGGCAACCCGGTGAGCTGCGCCGCCGCCCTCGCGGTGGTGTCGACCATCGCCAGCGAGGGGCTGCTCGACCACGTCAAGCGGGTCGGCGAGCGGCTGCGCCGGGGGATCGAGGCGCTGGGCCACCCGCTGGTCGACGGCGTATGCGGCGCGGGCCTGCTGCTCGGCGTGGTGCTCGCCGCGCCCGTCTCGAAGGTGCTCGCCGAGGCGCTGCGCGAGGCCGGCTTCCTGGTCAACCCGGTGCAGCCCGGCGTGGTACGGCTCGCCCCGCCGCTGATCCTCACCGTCGCCCAGGTCGACGCCTTCCTGGCCGCCCTCCCGGCCGCCCTCGACGCGGCGTCCCCGGCCGCCGCCGGCACGGTCCCGGCC
>NZ_WAAS01000048.1:0-35379 GCF_008806585.1 Micromonospora sp. AMSO12t | reverse complement strand
GGGGCGGTCGGCCGCCCGGGGGCGGCGGGCACCAGTTCCAGCCGTCCCGCCGTGGTCCACCGCACGGTGGCCCCGGTGTCCCGCATCCGCGCGCCCGGCGTGCCGGCGTACGGGTCGTCGACCTCGCCGGCGCCGCTGACCCACAGCCGCCCCGGGGTGTTCACCGGCACGGGCCGCGCGCGGTCGTCGAGGACGTAGCAGCGGGCCACGGCCGGCAGGTCGTCCTGGCCGACCAGCGCGTCCGGCAGCCGCGCCGGGTTCCAGCCGTCGAGCACGGCCCGCAGCTCCCGGCGGGGCATGGCGGAGAGCTCCCCCACCGGCCGCTCCTGGTCGGAGACGAGCTGGTCGAGCACGGTCAGCATCGAGTCGAGGATCCGCTGGACGGTGGCCCGGTCGAACAGGGCGAGCCGGAAGTCGAGGCTGCCCACCATCCGGTCCTCGCCGACCTGGTTCACGGCCAGCGCCAGGTCGTACTTCGCCGAGGTCCACTCCGGCGGTTCCAGCCGCAGCGCCTCGACCGCGCCGAGCCGGAACCGGTCCGGCACCGCCCGGCCGTACCGGACGCAGACCTGCACCAGCGCGGAGACCGCCGGGTCCCGGCGCGGGCGCAGCTCGCCGACCAGCGTGTCGAAGGGCACCCGGCGCAGCTCCAGCGCGGTCAGCACGCTGCCGCGTACGTCGTGCAGGAACTGGGCCACGGTGGCGTCCCGGTCGACCCGGATCCGCAGCGGCAGCAGGTTGACCAGGCAGCCGATCAGGTCGCGGGTCGACTCGTCGTCGCGTTGCAGGCTCGGCGTGCCGATGAGCAGGTCGTCGCCCGCGCCGTACGCGTTCAGGGTGCGGGCGAACGCGGCGGTGAGCAGGGTGAACGGGCTGGTCCGCGCGGCGGCGGCCGCCGCCACCAGCCGGGCGGCGAGGTCGTCGTCGATCGTGAAGCGCACCGACCCGCCCCGGTGGTCCAGGACCGGCGGTCGGGGCCGGTCCGTCGGCAGGGTGATCACCTGCGGAGCGCCGTCCAGGTAGCGCCGCCACCGGGCGAGCTGGTCGGCCGCGCCCGGCCCGGCGAGTTCGGCCTGCTGGCGGCGGGCCACGTCCGCGTACCGGCACGGCACGTCCGGCAGCCGGAGCGGCTCCCCCCGCGCGTACGAGGGGTAGAGCCGGGCCAGCTCCGCGAAGAAGATCTCCGCCGCCGTCGGGTCGGCGGCGACGTGGTGCACCACCAGCAGCAACGCCGTCCGGCCGGCGGGCAGCTGCACGGTCGCGACCCGGATCGGCCACTCCCGGGCGAGGTCCCACCGGCGGTCGCGGAACCCGGTCACCCGCTCGTCGCCCGCCCAGCCGTCGGCCGGCGCGTCGCTGAGGTCGAGGCGGGCGATCGTGAGCGGCGCCGCCGGGTGGATGCGCTGGACCGGTTCCTCGTCGACCTCGACGATGGTGGTCCGCAGCGCCTCGTGCCGGCGGACGATCTCGTCGACCGCCGCGTGCAGCGCGCCGGCGTCCACCGGCCCGGTCAGCTCGACCGCCGCGTCGAGGTGGTACGCCGCTCCGCTCGTGCCGGCCTGCTCGGCCAGCCAGATCGCCCGTTGCGCCACGGAGAGCGGGGCCGTGACGTCGTCGGCGTCGGGCCGTTCGAGGGTTGCCGCGCGGGGCAGCTCCAGCGTCGGGGCGGCGTCGGCGTCCTGGCGCACCGTCAGCACCGGCGCGACGTCCCGGGGCACGGTCAGCGCGTTGTCCGCGTCCGCCCCGGTGACCGCCAGCCGGATCCGGTCGCCGGCCGTGAACCGGTACGCGATCGGGTGCAGCTCGATCTCCAGGCGGGAGTCGCCGGGAGCGCCGTCGACCTGGCCGCAGCCCTCGGTGACGTACAGGGAGGTGCCGTCGGGGGCGACCGACTCCAGGTAGGCGAAGACGTCCGCCGGGCCGTCGGTGACCCGGGCCGCCAGGCGCAGCACCGGGGCGCCGACCAGCTCGACCGCCTCGGTCAGCGGGTCGGAGGTCCAGCACAGCGCCCGGGTGTCGTTGTCGGTCAGGTCCGGCCGCTGGAAGGGCGAGCCGTAGCCGCTGGCCCACCGGCTGGTCTTGCCGGACGTGGTGGCGTAGTCGACCTCGTACCGCCGGGCCTCGCCGGCCCGGGGTTCCGGTCCCAGCTCGCCGGCCGGGCCGAGGTGCCAGGTGCCGGTCGTCGCCGGCTCCGGCGGCCAGGACCGGGCGGTACGCCACGCGTCGGCGCCCAGCACGTGGTACCGGACGGCCGGGCCGTCCATGATCCCGGTGTCCCGGCCCCGCAGCCAGTGGTCGAACCAGCGCACGTGCTCGTCGGCCAGGTTGTAGCCGGCGCCGCCCAGCACCCCGCCGGTGTGCGGCCACGGGCCGATGACGACCCGGTGCGGCACGGTCAGCCGGCGGGCCCACTCGGTCGCGTCACGCGCCCAGACGTCGTGCCAGCCGCCCAGGTGGTAGACGGCGACCCCGGAGGCGTTGATCGCCTCCAGCAGCGCCGACGGGCTGCGGGTCAGGTACGCCGCCTCGCCGGTGTCGGCCAGCCGCGACTCGCGCCCGGGCAGGCCGGCGAACATCGTCCGGACGTCCCGGTTCGCCACGTGCTGCTCGCGGGCGGCGGTCAGCAGGAGGCCGTCGGGGTCGTCGTCGAGGGGCGCGACGGGGCCACGCAGGTCGAGTTCGCGCACGTCCTCGCCCCAGGCGCGGGCGAAGTCGTCCCGGAACACCCCGCCGTCCCAGGCGAAGCGGTGCAGGTCGAACAGCGCCATCTGCGGGAAGATCGCCGCCAGGTGCGGCGGGGCGGTGCTCGCCGCCAGGTACTGCGAGACCCCGAGGTAGGAGCGGCCGAACATGCCCACCCGGCCGTCGCACCAGGGCTGGGCGGCGATCCACTCGGTGACGTCGTACGTGTCGGTCGCCTCGGCCGTGGAGAACGGGCCGTCGCTGGTGCCGAACGACGCGCCGCTGCCCCGGCTGTCCACCACCACGACGACGTAGCCGCGGGCCAGCAGACGCTGCGCGACCGGGAAGGCCCGCAGCGTCACCTCCCCGGGGGCCACCTCGGCCACGCCGAGGTCGTCGATGTCGGTGAGGTCGACGTCCGCCAGTTCGGCGCGTACCACCGCCAGGAAGTCGTCGCGCCCGGGGCGCGGCGACACCTGGTGGTAGCGGTCGTGGGCCCAGACGGCGGGCGCGGGGTCGCGCTGGCCGACCGGCCGGAAGACGTACGCCGCCAGCCGGGTCCCGTCGCGGGTGGCCACGTACTGCGAACGGCAGGTCCAGGTGGGGCTCATGCCAGGTCGGCCCGTCCGTAGAGTTCCCGCGCCGGCACCCCGACGTCGGCGCAGCGCTGGAAGAACTCCGCCATCTGCTTGAGCTGGTACGACTCGTCGGTGTAGTTCGTCGCCATGACGAACACCAGCCACGGCTCGCGGCCCATCGCGTACACGTACGCCTGCCGGGCCCGCAGCCGCCGCACGATGCCCATCGCCTCGACGGCGTCGGAGCCGTTGAGCTTGCGGCTGCGGCTCATCTTCTGGTCGATGCGGCGGGAGAAGAGCGGACCGTACATCCAGGACAGCGGGGCGCCGTCGCACTCCATGCCGAGGAACGCCATGTCGACGTCGCCGATCATGTCGTGGATGTGGCCGAACAGGGCCGGGTCGACGCAGCGGTTGTCCGCGCCGAAGTAGAGGTTCTTCCCGCCGGTACGCACCGAGTAGGTGACCTTCGCGGCGATGTCGAGGTCGCAGTGCTCGCCGACGAACGGGCACACCACGATCTGCCCGTCGGGCAGCTCGATGGTCTCGCCCGGCTCCACGTCGACCACGTTGGGGAAGCCGAGCGCCTCCAGGCACAGCCGCAGCGACGGGTCCTGCAACGCCCCGGCGGCGGTCTTCGGCACCACCACCGTGCCGATGCGGTGCCGCAGCTTCAGCAGGGAGGCCAGTTCGAGGTGGTCCTGGTGCCCGTGCGTGATCAGCACGTAGTCGATGACGTCGGGCAGGTCGGCGTAGGCGTACCGGTCGCCGTCGCCGAGGGCGTCGGACAGGAACGGGTCGGTCATCACGGTGACCGGGCCGGACTGCACCACCACGCAGGCGTGCCCGAAGTAGCGCACCCGCAGCCCAGGGCCGTCCAGGTTGCGGTCCGGGCTCCCGCCCGGCTCGGCGGAGAACAACCCGCTGAAGGTCGCCAGGTCGGCGTCGGAGACGTCGAACGCCTCCCGCAGCTCGCCGAAGGGCCGGGCCGTGGTCATGGTGGAGAAGAGCAGGTCGATGCGGGGGTCCCGCAGCGGCATGGTGGCCTGCACGTGCCCGTTGCCGGGGAACCGCGGGGTGGTCATCGCGAACGGCCGCTCGTCGCCGGTGGCCAGCGACAGGTCCACCGAGTGGGCGGTCTCGTCGAAGTGCCGCGACCGGTAGAGCATCCGCTCGGCGAGCCGGATCCGGGCGTGGTCGTTGAGGTCGTAGACCAGCTCGACGTAGCCGCGCAGGGCCGGCGGGATCTCGCCGTAGCGGGGCGTCAGGTCGAACCCGTCGGCGAGCTTCTCCAGGTTGACCGTCAGCTCGTCCATCGCCGCCGACAGCTCCGGCATGGGTCCGTCGGCGAGCCGGGCCGCCAGGTCGGACACCCCGTCGAGCTGGTCGTCCTCGAGGTCGACGAACATGCCGCCGCGCAGCTTCGGGTCCCGGGCGGAGCGGCGGTGCAGCGCGGGCGCGTCGAGGAACGAGCGCAGCAGCGGCACGTGCAGCTTGGCGAAGTTCATCGCCGCCGGCACCGGCGACACCAGGTTCAGCCAGGCGTAGTACCGGTGGATGAGCGGTTCCAGCGCCAGGTTGGGGCGGGCGTGCACCAGGTCGTGGCTGGCGAAGGGCTGGTTCATCGCGCTCCCTCGGTGGAGTCCGTACGCAGTCGGTCCCGGACGGTCCGGACGACCTGTGCGAGGTGGTGGAAGTCTTCGTCGTCGGTGGGGGTGTCCAGCACGAAGGTGCGTACGCCGGCCCGGATCATCGCCAGCAGTCGCTCGACGGCGCCGGCGTGGTCGGCCACCAGGTACGGCCCGTCCGCCTGGCCGGAGCGGAACGGCGCGAGCCGGTACGCCGGGTCGACGGTGACGGCGCCGTGGCCGGCCTCCGCCTCGGCGAAGAGCCGCTGCTTCCAGACGGAGTCGGTGTTGGCCATGGTGACCGCGGTGATCTTCGCGCCGTCCGGATCCTCCGGGAAACGGGCCTCGGCGACCCGCTCGGTCTCCTCCGCCGTCGCCCGGGTCAGCAGCCCGAAGTTCAGCGCGCCCGGTGCCCCGTCGGCGTCGGGCCGGGCCGCCGTGAGCATCTGGATGCTGGTGGCGCCCACCCGCTCGGCCACCTGCCGGGCGGCCGGGGACTGCCCCGCGACGAACAGCCGCGGCAGCAGGTGCGCGGGAAGGCCGGGGGTGAGCTGCAACCGGGACACCTGGTAGAACCGCCCGTCGAAGCTGAACGGACGGCGGCTGCCCAGCACCCCCATCATGATCTCGACGTACTCGGCGAGGCGCGCGTACCGGTCGTCGTGGTCCAGCCGGTCGCCGAGCGCGTCCAGGTCGCTCACGGCGGTGCCGGTGATCAGGTTGAGGTCGATCCGCCGCTGGTAGAGCAGGCCGAGCGAGGCGACCATCCGGGCCGCGGCGAACGGGTGCTGGTAGACGGGGTTCACCGCGACCAGCGGGCTGAGCCGGGTGGTGCCGGCCGCCGCGGCGGTCGCCAGGACCCAGGGGTCGAGCACCGCGCCGCTGCCGGTGAAGATGAGCACCCCGTCGAGGTCCGCCGCGTCGGTGCGGCGGATGACGGACATCGCCGTGTCCGCGTACGCGGTCAGGTCCCGGACCCGGGGCACCACGGTGATGAAGCTGACGTCGGGCACGGCCTCACGCTCCCTCTTCGGAGACCGCGGCGAGCGCGGCCCGGATCTCCTGCGCCTCGCGCAGCTTGCCGTCGATCACCTCGGCGAGCGCGGCGACGGTGGGGGTCTGCAGGAACACGCCGAGTTGCAGGTCGACGTGGAAGGCCTGGGCGAGGTCCCGCAGCGTCCGGGCGGCGCTGAGCGAGTCCGCGCCGAGCATCAGCAGCGAGTCGTGCAACCCGATCCGGTCCACCCCGAGCCGGCGGCGCCACACGGCGGCAACCGCCTCCTCCAGGACCGAGCCGGCGGCCGGCTGGGCGTCGGCGGCGGGCTGGGCGTCGGCGGCCGGGGCCGTCGGCGTCGGGCCGGTCACGGGCGCCACGGCCACCGGGTCGACCCAGTGCCGCGTCCGCTGGAACGGGTACGTCGGCAGGCCGACGCGACGCCGCGACGCGCCCTCGTGCAGGGCGGCCCAGTCCACCTCGACGCCCCGGCGCCACAGCTCGCCGAGCGCGCCCAGCAGCCCACGGAGGCTCCCGGCGTCGTCGGTCAGGGCCAGCGTCGACGCCTCGGCCGGGCCGACGGCCAGCGTCAGGTCGGCCTCGGCCGGCGTCCCGGCCGGCGCCGGCGGGTGGCTGCCGGCGCGCAGGGCGCGCCCGGCCTCCGCCACCGTCCAGCGGCCGTCGACGACGGCGGCCGTCACGGCGCCCGGACCCTCGCCGTGGGCGGCGACCGGGGACACGCCGCAGGCGCCCAGCAGCCGGGCGAGCGCGAGCTGCCCGGTGACGGTGGCCGCGTCGGAGCCCGGCCCGCCGGCAGCCGGGTCGACGCCCAGCTCACCGGCCACCCGGTCGACCTCCGCCCGCAGCCGGGGCAGGGCGTCGCACAGCGCGGCCAGGTCGGGGCAGGTGGCGGGGAACGCGTACGCCACCGTGGCGGTCTCCGGCGACGCCTCGCCCGCGCCGACGGCGGACAGCGCGCGGGCCGCCTCCCCGGCGTCGGTCGCCACCACGAAGGCCCGGTGGCGCAACGCGCGACGGCCGACCTGGCTGGTGTAGGCGACGTCGGCGAGGGCCTGCTCCGGGTGACGCCCGAGGTGCTCGGCGAGCCGGTTGGCGGCGGCGGCCAGCGCCTCGCCGCCGGCCGCGGAGACGGCGAGCAGCACGGCCGGCGGGTTCGGCCCCGGCGGCGCGGGCGGCGGCGCCTGTTCGAGGATGACGTGCGCGTTGGTGCCGCCGACGCCGAACGAGCTGACCGCCGCCCGACGCGGCCCGGTGACCTCGGGCCAGTCCCGCAGCATGTCGTTGACGCGGAACGGCCCTCGGTCGAGCGAGGTCTGCGGGTTGGGCTTGCGGAAGTGGATCGACGGCGGCAGCTCACCGTGGTGGACGGCGAGGACCGCCTTGATCAGCGACGTCACGCCGGAGGCGGTGTCGAGGTTGCCGACGTTCGGCTTGACCGAGCCGATCGCCCAACCGGCGCCCGAAGCGCCGGCGGCGCCGTACGCCTCCTCCAGGGCGGACACCTCGATCGAGTCGCCCATCAGGGTGCCGCTGCCGTTGGCCTCGACGTACTGGATGGAGTCCGCCTCGACGTCGGCGACCCGCAGCGCCCGGCGGATCACCCGCACCTGGCCCGACCGGCCGGGCGCCACGAAGCTGACCTTGCCGGCGCCGTCGTTGTTCACCGCCGAGCCCTTGACCAGGGCGTAGATCCGGTCGCCGGCGTCCTCGGCGTCCTCCCGGCGGCGCAGCACCACCACGCCGGCGCCGTCGCCCAGGTGGTAGCCGGCGGCCTCGGCGTCGAAGGCCCGGCAGCGGCCGTCGGGCGAGTTGATGCCGTCGGCCTCGTGCCGGTAGCCGCGGGGCACCGGGTTCTTGACGCTGACCGCGCCCACGATGGCCATGTCGCACTGGTAGTCGAGCAGGCTGCTGATGGCGTGGTGCAGCCCGACCAGGGCCGAGGAGCAGTTGGTCTGCACCGTCATGCTGGGCCCGGTCAGGTCGAGCTTGTACGAGATGCGGGTGGCCAGGTTGTCCTTGTCGCTGGCGACGGCCATGCCCAGCCGGCCGGCGGAGTCGACCAGCTCCTGCTGGGGCAGCAGGTGGTAGAGCAGGTACTGGTTCAGGCCGCAGCCGGCGTACACGGCGATGTCGCCGGGGAAGCGGCGGCTGTCGTAGCCGGCGTCCTCCAGCGCCTCCCAGGCGCACTCCAGCAGGATCCGGTGCTGCGGGTCGATCAGCGTCGCGTCCGTCGGCGAGTAGCCGAAGAACTGGGCGTCGAACCGGTCGGCGCCCTCGATGCCCGACCACACCGGCACGTACGCCGGGTCGGCGCGTTCCTCGGCCGGGACGGCGTCCAGCTCGGCGGCGGTCAGCTCGCGGCCGGCGTCGACGCCGTCGCGGAGCAACTCCCAGAACTCGGCGACGTTCGCCGCGCCCGGAAACCGTCCGCTCATCCCCACGACGGCGATGTCCATCTCGCTGCTCATCGACTTCCCACTTCCTGAATACGCTGGCGCATCAACCGGCGGCGGTTCGCCACCTGCTCGTTGCGGTCGGGCCCCGGGTCGACGGGCGGGTCCGTCGCCGGGCGCGCGGGCTCGCCGAGGTGCTCGGCGAGCTTGCGCACGGTGGTGTGCTCGTACAGGTCGACAAGCGGGAACTGCCGGCCGAGGAGTTCCTGGATCCGGATGTGCACCTGGACCAGGCTCAGCGAGTTGCCGCCGACGTCGAAGAAGTTGTCGTCGAGCCCGACGGCGCCGACGCCGAGGACGTCCAGCCAGATCTCGGTGACCTGGGCCTGGAGCCCGCCGGCCGCCGGGGCGAGCGGCCGGGCCGTGGCGCCCGCGCCCAGCCGGGCCAGCGCCTCGGTGGCCTCGGCCGCGACGGCGCGCCGGCTCACCTTGCCGGTCGCCGTGGTGGGCAGCTCGTCGACCAGGTGCAGCAGCGGCACCATGAACTCCGGCAGCCGCTGCCGCAGGTGGGTGCGCAGGTCGTGCAGCAGGTCCCGCCGCGCGGTGGCGCCCAGCGGGTCGTTGGCCAGCTCCGGCCAGTCGGCGCGCCGGGCCCGCGGCGGGGTCCAGCCGACCGTGTCGTCCGGTCGGGCGGCGGGCCAGAACCGCAGGTCCATCGTGTACGGGTCGCGCGCGGTCGACGGCACCACGGCGGTCCGTCGGCCCAGCGCCTCGCCGATGCTCCAGCAGTCCTCCGGGTCGACCCCGGGCGGCAGCTCGTTCACCGGGCGGGTCACCGGGTCGGCGTCGGCGAGACCGGCCAGCCGGCGTACGGGGCCGGCGACCGTGACGAGCCGCGCGTTCGGCACGTCGCGCACCTCCACCGGCCGGTTGCGGTTGCCGCGCAGCAGGCTCCGCAGCCGGGCGACGTCCAGCCCGTCGCGCGTCCAGTCCAGCCGCACCGGCTCGACCGGCTCGGCGGCGTCGCCGTCGGGGGCGGCGCCCACGTGCAGGACGACGTCGTAGCGGAACGCGCTCAGCTCGTTGGCCTGCCGGCCGCGCTTGAGGTGCAGCTCCACCCCGGTCACTCCGGGCAGCCAGTCCGGCGCGGTGAGGAACAGGTCGGGGGCCAGCACCAGCTCGTCGTCGGCGAGCACCCGGGCGGCGACGCGGCGGCGCAGCTCGGCGACGGTCAGGCCGGCTTCCGGCTCGGCGCCCAGCTCCACCGAGGCGTGGAACACCTCCAGCAGGTCGAGGTCGCGTACGTCGCCGAGGTAGATCCGCCCACCGGGTGAGGCCGCGGTGACCGCCGCGCGCAGCACCCCGCGCAGGTAGTCGTGGTGGGGGAAGTACTGGGTCACCGAGTGCAGCACCACGGTGTCGAAGCTGCCGGCCTCGATGCCGGTGACGTCGTCGGCCTCCCGCAGCAGCAGCGTGACCGTGTCCCGGTCCACCCCCTCGGCGTCGAGCCGCTGTTCGAGCACCTTCAGGCCGGCGGCGGAGAAGTCGGTGCCGACGTACGCCTCGCAGTCCGGCGCCAACGCCAGGGTCAGGTTGCCCGTGCCGCAGCCGAGTTCCAGCAGCCGGCGGGGACGCAGCTCCCGGATCCGCCGGACCGCCTGGTCGATCCACTCGCCCATCTCGACGTCGGTGAACGGCGCGCCCGTGTAGCTGCTGGTCCAGATCGCCTGCTGGGCCTCCTCGGCGGGACCGGCCTCGGTGTACATCCGGTCGTAGAGCAGCCGCCAGTCCGACACCCGGGTGGTGGCCGGCGCCCCGCCCGGGTCGGCTCCGGCCGGCGCGGACGACCCGCTGCGCTGCCGGGGCACGACCGCCGCGACGATCCGCTGCTCGCCGCCGCCCGGCGCCTGGGCGAGCGCGGCCACGGCGGCGGCGACCCCGGGGTGGGCCCGCAGCGTCGCCTCGATCTCGCCCAGCTCGATCCGGAAGCCGCGGACCTTCACCTGGTGGTCGGCCCGGCCCAGGAACTCCAGCCGCCCGTCGTGGCTGAACCGGCCCCGGTCACCGGTGCGGAACAGCCGCCCGCCGTCGCCGTACGGGTCGGGGACGAACCGCGTCGCGGTCAACGCCGGTTGGTCGAGGTAGCCACGGGCCAGGCCGGCCCCGCCGACGTAGACCTCACCGGCGAAGCGGGGCGGCACCGGCCGCATGGCCTCGTCCAGGACGTAGATCCGGGTGTTGCCGACGGGCCGCCCGACGCTGCCGACCCGCTCCGGTCCGGTGACCACGTCCAGGGTCACGTCGGCGGAGATCTCCGACGAGCCGTAGAGGTCGACCAGGACGCAGCCGGGCAGGGCCGCCAGCCACCGCGCGGCCAGGTCGGCGGTGAGCGCCTCCCCGCTGGAGTGGCAGTAGCGCAGCGCCGACAGGCGTCCGCCGACGTCGGCGACGCCGTCGAGGATGGCCCGCAGCAACGACGGTACGGCCACCAGGCGGGTGACCCGGTGCCGGGCGAGCAGGTCGACCAGGCGTACCGGGTCGCGTCCGACGTCCTCGGGCACCACGACGACCGGGGCGCCGGCGAAGAGCGGCAGGAACATCTCGCCGCCGGAGTCGAAGAAGCTCAGCGAGGTCTTGTGGCTGCCCACCTCGTCCGGCCCCACCGGGAAGCGGTCCATGATCCACCGTTGCCGGTTGACGATGCCCCGGTGCAGGCCGAGTACGCCCTGCGGGGTGCCGGTGGAGCCGGAGGTGTAGACGACGTAGGCCACGTCGTCGGGGTGGGCCGTCGGCAGCGGATCGCGGTCGTCCTCGGCCGCGAGGGACTCCTCGGCCGGGTCGACCACCTCGACGTCCGGGAGTCCGACGGCCGCGCCGGGGGCGGCGACGAGCAGCCGGGCCCCGGAGTCGGCGAGCATGAACCGCAGCCGCTCCACCGGGTACGACGGGTCGAGCGGCACGTAGGCGGCGCCGGTCTTGAGGATCGCCAGCACGGCGGTGAGGCTGACCGTGGAGCGGGGCACCAGCAGGCCGACCCGGGTGCCCCGGCCGGCGCCCAGCCCGATCAGCCGGTGGGCCAGCCGGTTCGCCGCCGCGTTGAGCTCGGCGTAGGTGAGCCGGGTGGTGCCGTCGATGGCGGCCGGCGCGTCCGGGGTCCGGCGGGCCTGCTCGGCCACGATCTCCGGCGCGCACCGGTCGGTGTCGTAGTCGGCCGTGGTGTCGTTCCACTCCACCAGCACCTGCCGGTGCCGCTCGGCGCCGAGCAGCGGCAGGGCGCCGACGGGGGTCGCCGGCGCCGCGACGGCCGCGGACAGCAGCGCGGTCAGCGCCTCGGCCAGCACGCCCATGGTGTCGGCGTCGAACAGGTCGGTGCTGTAGTCGAAGGTGCCCAGCAGTTCGCCGTCGTGCTCGCCCAGGTAGAGGGAGAGGTCGTAGTAGGTGGCCCGCTGCCGTACCGGCCGGCTGCGCACCCGCAGCCCGGCCCAGTCACCCAGTGCCCCCTCGTGGTTCAGCACCATCGGCGTGAGGCCGAGCCGGTCGGTGCCGCGCCCGTGCTGGTAGGCGAAGGCCGCGCTGAGCAGCGCGCCGCGGCTGGCGTCGGCGGCCTGCCCGAGCCCCTCGACGATCCGCCCGAACGGCACCTCGGCGCGATCGGAGGCGGCCAGCACCGCGTCGTGGGCCGCCCGGGCCAGGGCGCCGAACTCCGGGTCGGCGGACAGGTCCACCGACACCGGCAGCGGGTTGACCAGGTAGGCGACCAGGTCGGCGAAGCGGCCGCGGACCCGGCCGGCGTGCACGAAGCCGAGCGGGAACGTCGCCTGGCCGGCGTAGCGCGACAGCACCGCCGCGTAGCCGGCGAACAGCACGGCGGTGCGGCTGATCCCTTGCGCGGCGGCGAGCGCGTCGATCCCGGCGCACAGGTCGGCGTCGAGCCGGAACGCGTGGGCGGCGCCCCGGAAGGTGCGCACCGACGGGCGGGGCCGGTCGGTCGGCAGGTCCAACGGCACGAGGTCGGCGACCTGGGCCTGGCACGTCGCGGTCAGCTCCCGGCCGGCCGGGCCGTCCAGGAAGGACCGCTGCCAGGCCACGAACTCGGCCGGGTGGGCGGCGGGTGCGGGCGGCGCCGCGTCGTCCCCGGCGGCGCGCCGGCCGTAGCCGGTCGCCAGGTCCTCGACCAGCACCGCCAACGACCACACGTCCATGACGCTGTGGTGGGTGCACAGCAGCAGCGTGTGGCGGTCCGCCGCGTGCCGGAACAGCACGGCGCGCAGCAGGGGCGGGCCGGCGAAGCCGACCCCGAGTTCCGCCTCGATCTCCTCGTCGAGCCGGCCCGCCGGCCAGCCCGCCGCGTCGCGCACCTCCAGCGTGACCTCGGCGTCGTCGGCCACCCGCTGGGTCACCTCGGCGCCGGCGTCGTCGTAGCGGGTGAGCAGGGCCGGGTGCCGCACGCCGAGGTCGCGCACGGCGCGGGCCAGCGCCGCGGCGTCCAGTTCGCCGTCGACGGTCACCGCGCGGCACAGGTTGAGGTTGGCCGGGTCCTCGGCGAGGGCGCCCTGGAACCAGATCGCCCGCTGGCCGTACGACAGCGGGTAGGGCCCGTCGGCGGCGGCCGGGGTGGCCGGCGGGTCGGCCGGCGCGGGCGCGGACGGCAGCGCGGCGGCCAGTTCGGCCACCGTGCTGTCGCCCAGCAGGTCGGTCAGGGCCGGGCGGACGCCCCACTCCCCCTCGATCAGGTGTTGCAGCTCCACGGCCCGCAGCGAGTCGAACCCGAGCTCCGGCAGGGAACGGTCCGGGTCGATCCGCTCCGGGTCGACGTCGAGCAGCCCGCCGGCCAGGGCGCGCAGTCGCTGCGCCTGCGCCGGCGCGGCGGCCGGGGCGGGGCGCGCCGCCGGGCGCAGGGGGTCGTCCGCGACGATCGTGGCGCTGCCCGCCGCGTACGCCCGCGCGCAGTCGCCGCGACGGGTCTTGCCGCTGGTGGTGACGGGGATGGTGCCGGGCGGTACGGCCAGTACCCGGTGCAGGTCCAGGCCGTGGACGGTCACCACGGCCCGGCGGGCCGCCTCGGCGATGGCCGGTGCCTCGTCCGACGCCCGGTCGGAGCGGGTCTCGTACCACAGGACCACGGCCTCGCCGACGCCGTGGCCGTCGTCGGCGACGTCCACACCGAACGCGGCGATCCGCCCGCCGAGGCGGGGGCAGGCGGCGCGGACGGTCTGCTCGATGTCGTCCGGGTAGTGGTTCTGGCCGCGGATGACCACCGTCTCCTTGATCCGGCCGCGGACGTACAGGTGGCCGTCCTGGCGGAAGCCGAGGTCGCCGGTGCGCAGGTAGGGGCCGTCGTCGGGGTCGCCGCCGAGGGTGGCGTGCAGGGTCCGCGCGGACTCCTCCGGCCGGTTCCAGTACCCGTCGACGACGCTGCCGCCCCGGACCCAGATCTCGCCGGCGGTGCCGTCGGGGACGGGGTGGCCGGTCGGGTCGACGATCCGGACCTCCGCCTCGGGCAGGATCTCGCAGCCGACCACCTCCGTGCCGGGGCGGTGGGCGGCGGGTCCGGCGGGGTCGGGGTCGGCCACCGTGGTCACGACGGGCCGCTGCGCCCGCGCCCGCCCGGCGACCAGCAGCGTCGCCTCGGCCAGTCCGTAGCAGGGCAGGAAGGCCCGCTCGTCGAAACCGTGCGGGGCGAACGCCGCGGCGAAGGCGCGCAGGGTCGCCGCGCGTACGGGCTCGGCGCCGTTGAACGCCACCCGCCAGGAGCTGAGGTCCAGGGCGGCACGGTCGGCCTCGGCGACCTTGCGCACGCACAGGTCGTAGGCGAAGTTGGGCCCGCCGCTGATGGTGGCCCGGTACCGGCTGATCGCCTGGAGCCACCGCACCGGGGTGCGGATGAACGTCGCCGGGTCCATCAGCACCGTCGGCACCCCGAGGTAGACGGGGGTGAGCAGGGTGCCGATCAGCCCCATGTCGTGGTGCGGCGGCAGCCAGGAGGCCATCACCGTCGCGTCGTCGAAGGCGAAGGAGCGGCGGATGGCCCGCAGGTTCTCCAGCAGGTTCGCGTGGCTGACCATCACGCCCTTGGGGGTGCTGGTGGTGCCCGAGGTGTACTGGAGGAACGCCAGCCCGCCCTCGGCCACCGCCGGCTGCCAGCCGGCGGGCGCGGCGTCGAGGGACTCCAGCTCCAGCACCGGCAGCCGGCGACCGGGCATGAGCGTGGTCAGGTCCACGGCGCTCGTGACCGCGCGGGCCGCCAGCACCGCGGTGGCCTGCGCGTCGTCGAGGATCCGCCCGACGACCGGGGCGCTGGCCCGGTTGAGCCGGGCGGCCAGCGGCACCGGCACGGTGCCGGCGTAGAGGCAGCCGAAGAAGCCGGCGAGGAAGTCGACACCCGCCCCGACGAGCATCAGCACCCGGTCACCGGGACGGCAGTGCCCGGCCATGGCCGCGCCGACCCGGCGGGCCCGGGCGTCGAGCGTCGCGTAGTCCACCGTCTCGGCGGAGCCGTCCTCGGCCACCAGGTGCAGGGCGGGGCTGTCGGGCTGGACCCGCGCCTGGTGCGACAGGGCGGCGCCCAGGTTGACGACGTCGGTCGCCTCGTGGATCAGGGCGCCGGTGTGCTCGGTCATCTGGCTCTCCACTCGATGCACAGGGGTCGGACCGGGGGTCACGGCTGCCCGGGGGCGAGCCGGGCGGCCAGCTCCGCGACCGTCGGCGCGTCGAAGATGACCGCCACCTCGACGTCCGCCCCCAGCTTCGCGCTGGCCAGGGCCACGATCCGGGTGGCCGTGAGGGAGTCCCCGCCGAGGTCGAAGAAGTCGTCGTGGATGCCGATGCCCTCGCGTCCGAGCACGTCGCACCAGATGTCCAGGAGCACCCGCTCGCGCTCGTCACGCGGCCCGTCGGCCCCGGCGGCGCCGGGCTCGTCCTGGCCCGGTGGTGGCAGCGCCGCGACGTCGAGCTTCCCGTGGTTGGTCAGCGGCAGCCGGGGCAGGCTGACGAAGGCGGCCGGCACCAGGTAGTCCGGCAGCCGCCGGCGCAGGTGGGCGCGCAGGTCCGCGGTGCCCGGCAGGTCGTCGCCGACGACGTAGCCGACCAGCCGGGCGTCCCTGCCGGGCGGGTCCCGGCGTACGACGACGGCGGCCTCGCGCACCGCCGGGTGGCGGCGCAGCGCGGACTCCACCTCGCCCGGCTCGATGCGGTAGCCGCGCAGGTTCAGCTGCCCGTCGCCCCGGCCGAGGAACTCCAGGACGCCGTCCGGCCCGAACCGGGCCAGGTCGCCGGTGCGGTAGACGCGGGCGCCGGGCGCGTCGGCGAACGGGTCGGGCAGGAACCGCTCCGCGGTCAGGGCGGAGTTGTCGAGGTAGCCCCGGGCCAGGCCGGCGCCGCCGACGTACACCTCCCCCGCCACGCCCGGCGGTACGGGCTGCATCGCCTCGTCCAGCACGTACACCCGCACGTTGGCCATCGGCCGGCCGATCGGGACGAAGGGCCGCTCGTCGTCGGGGTCGCACGGCCAGGCGGTGCAGGAGACCGACACCTCGGTCGGGCCGTACAGGTTGAACATGGTGACGTCGAGCCGGTCGAAGACCAGCCGTTGCGTCTCGGGGGTGAGTTCCTCCACGCCCGACACGATCCGCCGCAGCGACTTCAGGTCCGCGGCGTCGGCGGTGAGCAGCACCTCGCGCAGGGCGGTCGGCGCGAAGTCGGCGTCGGTCACCCCGTGCTGGGCGATCACCGCCGCCAGCCGGCGCGGGTCGAAGGTCGCCGTCTCGGGCATCAGCACGCTGGCCGCGCCGTTGAACAGGGCCCGGAACAGCTCGTCCAGGGAGACGTCGAAGGTGCAGGCCGCCTTGCGCAGCACCCGGTCGTGCGGGCCGAGCGGGAAGTTGCGCTGTGCCCACAGCATCCGGTTGGCGAACCCGCGGTGGGTGACCTGCACGCCCTTGGGCTGCCCGGTGGAGCCGGAGGTGAACAGCGTGTAGGCCAGGTTGTCCGGGTGCAGCGGCACGGCGGGGTCGGTGGCGGGACACGTGGCGGTCAGCGACGACTCCCCGTCCAGGTCGATGATCCGCCGGCCGGGGCTCCACACCTCGTCGCACAGGTCGCCGGCGGAGATCGCGACCGCCGGGCGGACCTGCCCGAGCAGCGCGTCCCGGCGGGCCTGCGGGTCGCGCGGGTTGACCGGCAGGTGGTAGCCGCCGGCCTTCAGCACCGCCAGGATCGCCACCACCTCGGCGGCGCAGCGGGGCAGGCACACCGCCACCGGGTCCTCCACGCCGACGCCGAGGTCGCGCAGGTGGTGCGCCAGGCGGTTGGCCCGTTCGTCGAGTTCGCGGTACGTCGTGCGGACGTTGCCCTCGACGACCGCCACCGCGTCCGGCGTACGCCGCGCCTGCGCCTCGACAAGGCGGTGGACGAGCGCCTCGGGGCCGAGGTCGACGGCGGTGTCGTTCCACTCGTGCAGGATCCGGTGGCGCTGCCCGGCGTCGAGCATCGGCAGCCGCCACACGCTCGTGTCGGGCTCCCGCGCCGCCTCGACGAGCAGCAGCTCGAACTGCCGGGCCATGTCGCGTACGGACTCGCCGGTGAAGAGGCTGGTGTCGTACTCGAACTCGCCCACCAGTCCGTCAGCCGTCTCGGTGATCTTCACCGTCAGGTCCATCCGGGACCGGCCGGTCTCCATCTGGTGCACGTCGACCCGCAGCTCGGGCAGGTCCAGCCGGCTGGTGGGCACGTTCTGGAGCACGAAGGCGACCTGCGCGAGCGGCTGGTGGCTGCGGCTGCGCTCCGGCTGCAACGCGGCGACGAGCCGCTCGAACGGCACGTCGCGGTGCCGGAACGCGTTCAGCGAGGCCGCCTTGACCCGGCCCACCAGCTCGGCGAAGGTCGGTTCGCCG
The DNA here is from genome assembly GCF_008806585.1 of Micromonospora sp. AMSO12t. Lineage (NCBI taxonomy): Bacteria > Bacillati > Actinomycetota > Actinomycetes > Micromonosporales > Micromonosporaceae > Micromonospora > Micromonospora sp. AMSO12t. Next base: position 18,192 of record NZ_WAAS01000048.1, on the reverse strand, counting down.
GACAGGTCGGCGCGTACCACGATCATGTTCAGGAAGCAGCCGATGAGGTGCTCCAGCTCGTGCTGTTCCCGCGTCGCGATGGGGCTGGCGACGACCATGTCCCGCTGCCCGCTGTGCCGGGCGAGCAGCACGGTGAAGGCGGCGAGCAGGGTCATGTAGGTGGTGGCCCCCTGACGCTGTCCGAGGGCGCGGATCTGGTCCGCGTCGGCGGCGCCGAGCCGGAACCACTCGGACGCGCCGACGAACTGCTGGACCGCCGGCCGCGGGCCCTTGGTGGGCAGGGCGAGCAGGGGCGGCACGCCGGCCAGCTCGTTGACGCGCTCGCGCAGGTGGGCCGCCATCCGCTCCTCGCCGACCGCGGTGCGCTGCCAGGCGGCGTAGTCGGCGTACTGGATCGGCAGCTCGGGCAGGTCCGGCGTCGCGTCGGCGGCGAACGCGGCGTACGTGGCGGCCAGCTCGCGGCAGAAGATGGTGAACGACCACAGGTCGCAGACGAGGTGGTGCACGGTGACCCCGAGCACGTGCACGTCGGGGGCGATCCGGTAGAGCACCGTCCGCATGCTCTGGCCGGCGGCCAGGTCGAGCGGGACCCGCATCTCCCGCTCGACGGCGGCCCGCAGCACGGCGTCGTCGGGGTGCGCGGTGGCGCCGGGCAGGTCGACCACGTCGATGCTCAGCGGGGCGGGCGGCGTGACGGCCTGTACGACCCGCTCGCCGAGCTGGCGGAAGGCGGTACGCAGGATCTCGTGCCGGCGGACGACCTCCTCGATGCTCCGGCGCAGCGCGACCTGGTCGAGCGAGCCGGTCAGGATCAGCAGCGTGGCGTCGTTGTGGTGGACGGCGTCGTCCTCCAGCCGTTCGATGAACCAGAGCCGCTCCTGTGCGAAGGACAGGGGTGCCTCGGCGGCGTCCAGGCGGGGGATGGCGGCGCTGGCGGGTGCCGGATCGGAGCGGCTGGCGCGCAGCCGCTCGTCGAGCAGCGCCCGCGCCGAACTGGACAGCCGCGCCACGCGTTGCGTGACGTCACTCGCGACCGGATGCTCCTGCCGTCCCACTGGTCCTCCGTTGTCCGTCGGTGATCCGGTCCGCGGTCCGGGGCCTCCACCGGATGCGAGCGTCGCACCGATGCGGGTGCCGATCCTCGATCTCTACCAGGCTCACTGAGCGCTTAGTCAGCAGGAGGAACGGTTATAGGGGTTTGACCTCACAATTCACGACATCTGTTCCGAGTCCTAGGGGTTGGGCAACCCGTTTCCCTGCCACATGATGGGCACGCTTGTGACGCCGCCGGCGCGCCAGCACGCAGCCCGTCCGACAGCCCGACCGGAGGTGATGCCAGGTGCGCGACGACCTCCGGATCCTGGCCGACCGGTCGTACCGGATGCTGTTCCTGGCCCGCACGCTGTCGCTGCTGGGCAGCGCCGTGATCCCGGTGGCGCTCGCCTTCGCCGTCCTCGACGCGCCGGGCGGCTCCGCCACCGACCTCGGCCTCGTGCTCGCCGCCCGGTCGCTGGCGCAGGTCGCGCTGCTGCTGTTCGGCGGCGTCCTCGCCGACCGGATGAACCGCTTCCGCCTGATGGTGGGCTCCGACCTGCTGGCCTTCGCCGCGCAGGCGGTCCTGACCGTGGTGTTCGTCAGCGGCCGGCCCTCGCTGCCGGTCGTGATCGCCCTGTCCGCCGTCAACGGCGCCGCCGCCGCGCTCTTCCTGCCGGCCTCCCGCGGCGTCGTGCCGCAGGTGGTGGCCCAGGAGCAGCTCCAGTCGGCCAACGCGCTGCTGCGGCTGTCGCGCAACAGCACCACCATCGGCGGCGCGGCCCTGGCCGGAGTGCTCGTGGCCGCCCTCGGCGCCGGCTGGGCGCTGGCGGTCCCCGCCGCCACCTTCCTCGGCTCCGCACTGCTGCTGGCCGGTGTCCGGGTGTCGCACCCCGCCCGGGCCGCCGCCAGCACCATCCTCGCCGACCTGCGGGAGGGCTGGCGGGAGTTCAGCTCCCGGTCCTGGGTCTGGCTGGTGGTCGTGCAGTTCGCGTTCGTCAACGGCTGCTTCTCGGCGATCTACGTGCTCGGCCCGCTGACCGCGAAGGAGCAGCTGGGCGGCGTCACCGCCTGGTCGGTGATCGTCACCGCGCAGGCCGTGGGCCTGGTCGGCGGCAGCCTCGTGGCGATGCGGATCCGCCCCCGCCGGCCGATGCGGGTGGCGGTACTGGCGACCTTCGGCTTCCTCCCGCCGTTCGCGCTGATCGCGGCCGGCGCGCCGGTGTGGCTGATCGCGGCCTCGATGCTCGTCAACGGCGCCTGCGTCGACATCTTCGAGGTCCTGTGGGACACCGCCCTGCAGAACCACGTGCCCAACGAGGCGCTGTCGCGGATCAGCTCGTACGACGCCATGGGCTCGTTCGTGCTCGGCCCGCTCTGCCTGGCCGTCGTCGGCCCGGTCGCCGAGCGGATCGGCGTCGCCCAGACGCTGCTCATCGCGGGCGGGGTGCTCGGTCTGGTGACCGTCGCGACCTTCTCCGCGCGGTCGGTGCGTCAGCTGCCCGCAAAAGTCCCCGCCGCACAACCCGCCACGGTGTGAATCCGGCAACCTCGCCGGCCACGGATCAGGGTGGAGATCGGAGCAGGATGGAGCACCGGATAAGTCGGCAGATGACCGACGCGACCGACGCGTACGGGCGGCGCTTGGGGGCCTACCTCGAGCAGTCCTCCTACTCGCGGCTGCGCGGCGGCCCGGGCGTGATCGACCTCGCCTTCGGCGATCCGCACGAGTTTCCCGCGCCGGCCCTGGTCGAGGTCCTGCAGCGGCACCTGAGCCCGCAGCACACCGACTGGTTCGCCTACACCCGGGACCACCCGCCGGCCCAGGAGTCGGTGGCGGCCACCCTCAGCCGGGAACTCGCCCTGCCGTTCACCGCCGACGACGTCGCCCTGACCAACGGGGCGTTCGCGGGCCTGACCATCTGCCTGCGCAGCGTCTGCGACCCGGGCGACGAGGTGGTCTACCTCGACCCCGCCTGGTTCTACTACGAGCCGATCATCGCCTCGGTCGGCGCGGTCCCCCGGCCGGTGGCGTTGACCCCCGGTTCCTGGCGACTCGACGCGGAACTCGTCGCGGCGGCGATCACGCCCCGGACCAGTGCCGTCATCGTCAACAGCCCGAACAACCCGACGGGCGCCGTCTACACCGACGAGGAGTACGCCGCCCTCGCCGAGGTGCTGCGGGAAGCCTCCGCCCGCAACGGTCGGCCCGTGTACCTGCTGTCCGACGAGGCGTACCGGCGCATCGTGTTCGACGGCCGGTCGTGTCCCAGCCCGGCGACGCACTACCCGTTCACGTTCCTGGTGCACACCTACACCAAGACGCTGCTGCTGCCCGGGGAGCGCGTCGGCTACGTGGCGATCCCGCCGACCATGCCCGACCCGGCGGTGCTCCGCCGGGCCCTGACCGTGGCCCGCCTCACCACCGGCTGGGCGTTCCCCAACAACTCGCTGCTGTTCGCCCTGCCCGAGCTGGAACAGCACGCGCTACAGGTCAAGCCGATCGAGCAGCGCCGCGACCTGCTGGTCGACGCCCTGCGCGAGGCCGGGTACGAGGTCCAGCCGAGCGAGGGAACGTTCTACCTGCTGGCCCGGGTGCCGGACGCGGACGACTGGGCACACGCGGCCGTGCTCGAGGAACGCGGCCTCCTGGTGCTGCCGGCCTCGGTGATGGGCGCGCCGGGCTACCTGCGGCTCTCCCTCACCGTCACCGACGACATGCTGGAGGAGACCATCGGCCGGCTGCGATCGGCGCGGCCCTCGACCCGGGAGCACGCCAGTGTCCAGCGGTGACCTCCGCGAGGCCGACGCGGCCGTGACGCTCACCGCGGCGCCGGACGCGCCGGCCCCGGGACGCCGGGACGCGACGGTGTCCACCGAGGAGGCCCGGCCCGACGTCGAGGCCACCATGGCCCGCGCCCGCCGGGCCCAGGCGGAGGTCGAGTTCTGGCCGCAGGAGCGCGTCGACGACCTGGTCGCGGCCCTCGGCTGGGCGGCCTACCAGGAGGACACCGCCCGGTCGCTGGCCGACCTCGCCTACCGGGAGACCGGCCTCGGCGACCCCGAGCACCTGTTCACGCTCTACCGGCGCCGGGTCCTCGGCACGCTGCGTGACCTGCACGGCGTCGTCACCAGCGGGATCATCGAGGAGCTGCCGGAGCGTGGCCTGCGCAAGCTGGCCAAGCCCATCGGGGTGATCGCGGTGGCCAGCCCCGCCACCGCGCCCTGCTCCGGGGTGGTCGGCAACGCCCTGCCGATGCTGAAGACCCGCAACGCGGTGGTCATCACCCCCAACCCCCGGGCCCGGCACTCCGCGGCCCGCACCGTCGAGCTGCTGCGTCGGGCCCTGGAGACGGTCGGCGCCCCGCCGGACCTCATCCAGTGCCTGCCGGTCACCGACCGGCAGACCACCGAGGCCCTGATGGCCGCCGCCGACCTGGTGATCGCCGCCGGCGGACCCGGCACGGTACGCCGGGCGTACCGCAGCGGCACCCCGGCGATCAGCGCGGGCGTCGGCAACCCGGCGGTGATCGTGGACGACTCGGCCGACGTGGCCGCCGCGGCGGAGCTGATCGTGCTGGGCGGCAGCTTCAACAACGGCACCTCCTGCTCGTCGGAGAGCAACGTGCTGGTGGACGCCGAGATCGCGGCCGCCTTCCTCGACCAGCTGGCCCGGCAGGGCGCCCACCTGTGCGACCCGGCCGAGACGGCACGGCTGCGTACGCTGCTCTGGCCGGACGGGCGGGTGCTCAACCGCGACGCGGTCGGTCGACCCGCCGCGGCGCTCGCCGCCGCCGCCGGGATCGACCTGGCCGAGCCGACCAAGACCACCGCCCTGGTGGCCCAGCTGCCTCCCCTGGCGCCCGGCGGTGTCCCGGCGCTCGACGACCCGATGCTCGGCGAGAAGCTGGCGCCGGTCTTCACCGTGTCGACGTTCAGCGCCTTCGACGACGCGCTGGCCGCGGTGGAGACGCTGCTGGGCCGGATCGGGCAGGGCCACAGCTGCGGCATCCACACCGACCGGCCCGACCGGGTGGTCAGGCTGGCCGAGCGGGCCCGCGCCGGACGGGTGATGGTCAACCAGTCGACCGCCGTGGGCAACAGCGGCAGCTTCGACAACGGGATGCCGTTCACCCAGGTCATCGCCAGCGGCAGCTGGGGCGGTTGCTCCCGGTCGGAGAACGTGACCTGGCGCGACTTCCTCAACTACACCTACGTCTCACATCCCCTGCCGTTCAGCCTGCCGGACGAGGAGACCCTCTTCGGCGCCCACTGGCGACGCCTTCCCTGACGGAGACCCCGCACATGGACATCAGCCCTCCCGAGGCGCCACCGCGCGACCTGACCCAGGCCGAGATCGACGCGTTCCACACCGACGGCGTGGTCCGGCTCTCCGGCATGATCGACGACAAGTGGCTCGGCCGGATCGCCGAAGGCGTCGAGTATCTGCTCGCCAACCCGACCGTGCTGGCGCAGGCGACCGCGTTGCTGGGTGGCGGCGGGTTCGCCGGGGACGCCTTCATGTGGAAGACCCACGACGGCTTCCGCGACTTCATGTTCTTCTCCCCCGCGGCGCGCATCGCCCAGCAGCTGTTCGGTTCCACCGCGATCACCGCCTTCTACGACCAGATCTTCGCCAAGCCGGCCGGGTCGGGTGCCCCGACGCCGTTCCACGAGGACGTCAGCTCCTGGCCGATCGCGGGCGAGCAGGTGTGCGCGATGTGGATCCCCCTCGACCCGTGCACCCCCGACACCGCCGCGCTCCAGGTGGTGCGCGGTTCGCACCGCTGGGGACGGCGCTACGTGCCGATCACCCCGGGGGCCACCCACCTCGGCCGGCGCGAGGAACTCGAGGCGGTGCCGGACGTGTCCGACCACGAGATCCTGAGTTGGGACCTCACGCCCGGCGACATCGTGCTGTTCCACCCGGCCGCGTTGCACGGCGCCACCGGCACCGGCCCCGAGCGGCAGCGTCGGGCGTTCGTCTCCCGGTGGGTGGGCGACGGCGTCACCTTCCAGCCGCAGCACGCCGTCCTGCCGCTGCTGTGGGAACACGGCCTGCGGCCCGGTGATCCCATCGGGGGTCCGCTGTTCCCGAGGGTGCTGCCGACGCCGGTGCCGACGGAGACCGGCGCCCGCTTCGACGGCCCGCAGCAACCCCACGCCGAGCGGGCGGAGGAGTTCCTCACCATCCTGAGGATGCTGTAGGTGTTCGGAGAACTCACCGCCACGACCGCCGCCGGCCGGGAGCTGGTCTCCCTCGCCGAGGGCCACGTCGACACCCTCGCCGGACGGGCCGGCCGGCACGACCGGGACAACACGTTCGTCGCCGACAACTTCGCCGACCTGCGCGACAGCGGGGTGCTTGCCGCGTGCGCCCCGACCCGGCACGGCGGGCTGGGGGTCCGCTCCCTGCACGACGTGCTGGTGGCCGTCTCCCGGCTGGCCCGGGGCTGCGGGTCGACGGCCATCTGCGCGAACATGCACATGGCCTCGGTGTGGGGGCAGGTCCGCCGGTGGGAGGGGGCCGAGGCGGACGGCGACCGGGTCCGGGCGGCGCAGCTCGACGCGATCCTGGAGGCGTTGGGCGGCTCCGACCTGATCATGGCCGGGGCCTCCACCGAACCGGGCGCGATGTGGAACGGCGCGCTCACCGAGGCCGTCCGCAAGGACGACGAGTATGTCATCACCGGGCGCAAGACCTTCGTCACCAACTCGGCGGTCGCGGACTCGTTCAACGTCGCGGTCCGGGTCGCCGATCCCGACGGCGGGTGGCGGCACGCCGAGGCCGTCGTCCTGGCCGGCACGCCCGGGCTCACCGTGCTCGGCGACTGGGACGCGCTGGGCATGCGGGGCTCCGGCAGCCACGGGCTCCTACTGGAGGACTGCGTCGTGCCCGCCGACCGGGTCACGGTCGGGGAGCCGTTCGGCCCGCCGACGCCGGAGGACCTGGCACGTTCCTGCGCGATCAACTTCCCCCTGCTGGGCGCCTCACTGGGGATCGCCGAGGCGGCCTTCCAGATCGCCGTGGAACACGCCACCAGGGTGCCCCGGCAGCCCGGGCGGGCGGCGCCGGCACACCACCCGTCCGTGCAGCGGGAGGTCGCCACCATGGAGCTCGACCTGGCGGCCACCCGGGGGGTGCTGGAGCGCTCCGGACGCCTGGTGGACGCCCTGTTCGCCGCCGACGACCCGGCGCAGCGGTCCGAGGCCGCCGTCCGCGACGTCGTACGGGGGTGGCAGGCCGCGAAGCTGCTGGCGAACCGTACGGCGGTGAGCACGGTCGACCGGGCCATGACGATCTGCGGCGGGGCGTCCTTCAGCAGCCGGCACCCCCTGTCCCGGCTGTACCGCGACGCCCGCGCGGGCGGCTTCATGCAGCCGTTCGGATCGCTGGACGGCTACCCGTACATCGGCCGGGTCGCGCTCGGACTCGACCCGCACGCCGACTGAGGCAGCGGACAGCCGGCCGCCACGCGCGGTGGCGTGCGCCACGGAACCATCCTGCCGACCCGGGGCTGCCGGGTCGGGAGCTACCGTCGCGCGGCGGGCCTGCCGGGTGCCGGCAAGGCGCGCACGTCCAGCTTGCCGCTCGGCGTCCGGGGCAGCTCGTCGAGGCACACCACGGCGCCGGGCAGCAGGTAGTCGGGCAGCGTCTCGCGGAGCTGGTCGCGCAGCTCGCGGGCGGTCGGTCCGGGCGGCTCGCTCGGCACGACGTACGCGACGAGGCGCGGGACGGAGCCGGTCCCGGCGACCGGCACCACCGCCGCCCGGCGCACCCCGGCGCACCGGCGTACCGCCTGCTCCACCTCGCCCAGCTCGACGCGGTGGCCCCGGATCTTGACCTGGCCGTCGCGGCGGCCGTGGAACTCCACCAGTCCGTCGGAGTGGCGGGTCACCAGGTCACCCGTGCGGTAGCACCGGCCTTCGGGATGGTCGGTCGGGAACATCTCGCCGGTCGTTGCGGGGTCGTCGCGGTAGCCGCGGGCGAGCCCCGCGCCGAAGATGAGCAGCTCCCCCTCGACGCCCGCCGCGACCGGGCGCAGGTCGGCGTCGACGACGGCGACCCGCGCGTTGTCGATCGGGCGGCCGATCGGCACGGTGGCGGTGCCCGGGCGCGCCGCCGGGTCGGTCGGCACCTCGAAGGTGAGCGCGCCGACGGTGGTCTCGGTCGGGCCGTAGTGGTTGACCATCCGCACGTCCGACAGCTCGCGGACCTGGTCCACCAGCTCCCACCGGCACACCTCGCCACCGACGATGAGCAGGCGGCGGGGCAGGGCCCGCTCCGCCGCCTCGTCCAGCAGCGCCGCCAGGTGCGACGGGGTGATCTTCAGGACGTCGACGCGGTGCTCGTCCTGGTAGTCGGCGAAGTCGTCGGGGTCCGTCGCGGTCTCGGTGGGCACCAGGTGGACCGTGTCTCCCCCGGTGAGCGCCGGGAAGACCGCGGTGTGCCCGAGGTCCGTCGCGAGGCTGGTCACCGACGCGAAGCGCAGCCGTTCGCCGTCGGCCCGTTCCGGGTCGACCAGCCGGGCGACGAAGGCCGCGTAGTTGGCCAGCGCCGCGTGGGGGATCTCGACGACCTTGGGTACGCCGGTGGAGCCGGACGTGAACACGGTGTAGGCGAGCTGGTCCCCCGCGACCGGCGGCGAACCGCCCAGCGCCCCGGCGCGCTCCGCCGCCGCCCCCGCGCCGATCCAGCCGGCCAGGTCGACGGCGAGCACCACCTGCCCGGACACCGGCGGGTCGTCGCGATCCGTCACCACGACGGCCGCCCCGCAGCCGCGCAGCTGGCTCTCGACGCGGGCCCGGGGCTGGTTGGCGTCCACACAGGCGTAGCCGGCCCCGGCGTGCAGCGCGGCCAGGCACGCCACCAGCTGGGCGGCGCCGCGGTGGGCCAGGACGGCCACCGGGGCGGCTGTCGCACCGTGGCGCCGCAACACGTCGGCGAGACCCGCGACGGCGTGGCGCAGCTCGGCGTAGCTCAGTGTCGCGTCCGCGCCGACGACGGCCGTACGGTGGCCGTGCCGTTGCGCGGCCGCCCAGATCAGCGCGGGCACCGCCCGGTCGGGGTGCCACCCGGTCGGCGGTCCGGTCACCTCGGGATCGGCAGGCATGGCAGGTCCCTTCGGTTCGACGGCGGCGGGCCGACAGGTCGCCGGTCGACCGTGGGGTCGCGCGGCACGGGCTTGCGGTGGCAGCGATCGTGACACGGGGGCCGCACCGCGACAACACCTCATTCGTGCCGCGGACCCCCTATCGTCGGGGCCGCTCGGCGGACGACGAAGCGTCCGGTGTGGTCAGACGGCCACCATGCAGTTGTCGGAGCCGCTGTCGCGCCCCCGGGCGCTGACGATCCCGGCGGAGCCGTCGCCGTAGTAGCGGCAGAACAGGCCCGCCGCGCGGCCGCCGAACAACAGCGGCCCGATCACCGGGGCGACCTCGACGTCGTGTGGTTCGTCGGCGCCGTCGGCGACGAGCGAGACCCGGCACGTGCGTGGCGCCACGAAGTCCTGCACCACGCTGGTGCCGTCGGCGGCGGCCTCGGCGACGGCGGACTCCCACGTCGCCTGGTCGACCTCGCCGCCGATGACCACCTGCTTGCCGCTCTCCCCCAGGCCCGCCTTGAGCACCAGCAGGTCCCGGTTCGCCAGGACGAACGGGAGCAGTTCGACCTCGCGGCCCGCGCGGCTGGTGCGGCGGTCCGCGAGGATCCGCGTCCACGGCACGTACCTGTCGACGAGGCTCCGGTCGGCCGCGCTCATCCACGGCCGGCCCTCCGAGAGCAGGCCCATGGTCAGCTTGCTGTGCATGAAGGTCGACGTCTGGGTGCCCACGAGCAGGCAGCCGTTGTCGAGCGCGTCCTGCACGTAGCTGGTGTCGAGACCGGCGTCGAGCCAGTCCGGGATGGTGAAGTTGCGCAGCCCGATCGGGTAACGCAGGTGGGGCGGGCAGTCCCACGCCTCCGGCAGCTCCTCGGGCTCGAAGAAGCGGGCGGTGAGGCCGTGGTTGTTGAGGTAGTCGGCCTCCAGCTGGAAGTAGCGGCTCTGCACGCCGTAGACCCGGGCGCTGCCGACGATGGCCACCCGGGGCGCCAGCCCCAGCTCGGCGCAGAGCGAGCGGTACATCTCGGCGCGCACGGCGAACGGGTCCGGGGAGCTGAACGGGGTCCTGCCCGTCGCGTCGGCGTGCAGCCTGCGCCACACCTCGAGGCGGCAGCGCGTCTCCACCACGCCGCCGAGCGCGCCGCTGACGTTGAACTCCAGGAACTGGGGCCCGTCCGGCCCGATGACGACGTCCGGCCGCACGACGCAGTCCGGATAGCGCTCCTCGACGAACGGGTCCCGCACGAACAGCTGGTCCTCGCTCTGCGGCATGCGGTAGGCCGCCAGCCGGCCCTGCGTGGTGGGGGCCGTCTCGAGGGCGGTGCGGCGGAGCAGGTCGACCAGCGCGGCGGCCGCCCGGAAGATCTCGGCGTAGGACGCGCGCGGGATGGCGATCGGTGCCGCCGGCAGCAGCCGCTGGTAGGGCCAGCCCGTGTCCCGCAGCTCGTGGCGGAGCATCCCGCGGATCGTCTCCGCCGGCGCGGCCGGCGCCACGCGGTGGGTGCCGAACCACGGATGCCCGGCCGGCCCCGCACTGCCGACATGCTCGCGCACGGTCATCTGACGCTCCCCGGAATCGCACGTCGGGCCGGCGCCGGTGCGTGCTCGCGCGGGGCCGGTGTCTCCGAAACGATGATCGACATAGACTAACATTCACGTCCGACGGGGACCGCGTCGGTTCGTCCACCTCCGACACGGGAGAACCGCCGATGACCTTGCGTCATGTCCAGGGCAACGAGTACCGCGAAGAGCACGGCGGGGACTACGAGGACTTCGAGCCCGGCATGGTGATCCGGCACTGGCCGGGCCGCACCATCTCCGAGACCGACAACACCTGGCTGACCCTGCTCACCATGAACCAGCACCCGCTGCACTTCGACGAACACTACGGCGCGGGCAGCGAGTACGGGCGGGTGCTCGTCAACAGCGGGATCACCCTGTGCCTGATCGGCGGCATGACCGTGCAGGCCCTGTCGGCGCGGGCGGTGGCGAACCTCGGCTGGGACAAGGTCCGCCTGCGGGAGCCGGTGTTCGTCGGGGACACGTTGTACGCCACCAGCCGCATCCTCGACAAGCGCCTGAGCCGGTCCCGGCCCGGCCAGGGCATCGTCACGGTGGAGACGACGGGCACGAAGTCCACCGGTGAGACGGTCATCGTCTTCGAGCGTTCCTTCATGGTCCGCTGCCGGGAGAGCGCCGCCTGACCTACGCCACGGACGCCGCCCCCTCGTGCAGCGCCACGGCGGCGGCGGTGTCCTCGATGGCCATCCCGACCGTACGCAGGACGGACGTCCGCCCGCCGACGCGCACCTCGCCGGTGACCAGCCTGCCCAGCTCGTGCAGGTCGTCCACGCCGACCAGGCCGGCGGCCAGGGCGGCGCGCACCTCACCGGCGCCGTCCAGCGCGGCGGTGCGGTCCTCGACGACCGCCACGGCGTCGGCCAGCAGTGCGGGGTCGAGTTCGATCGCGTCCGGGTGGGTGCCGCCGATGACGTTGACGTGCGCCCCGGGCGCCACCCAGTCCGCCTCCACCAGCGGCGTGTTGTCGCTGGTGGAGGTCGCCGTGCAGATGATCGCCGCGTCGGCGACGGCGGCCTTGGCGCTGTCGCAGACGCTCGCGTGCACGGGGTGGGGCACGGCGTCGCGCACCCAGTCGGCGAACTGCTCCGCCCGGTCCCGGGTCCGCGAGAACACCCGTACGCTGCGGATCCGGCGTACCGCCGCCACCGCGCGCACCAGCGACCGCGCCTGCACCCCCGCCCCGATGACCGCGAGGTCCTCGGCGTCCTCGGCGGCGCACCAGCGGGTCGCCAGGGCGGCGACCGCACCGGTGCGCACGGCGGTCAGCTCCGCGCCGTCGAGCAGGGCCGTGATCTGCCCGGTGGTCAGGTCCGTCAGCGCGACGACCCCGTGGATCAGCGGCAGGCCGCGCCCGGGGTTGTCGGGGGTGAGCGTGGTGATCTTGACGCTGCCCACCCCGCGCCGCTCCCAGACCGCGGGGCTGACCAGCAGGACCCGCTGGGGGCCGTGCTCGATGACGGTACGCGCCGGGGAGTCGGTCCGGCCGGCGACCAGGTCCACGAACATCTCGCCCAGCGCGTCGATCACCCGCACCAGCTGGGGAGTGCCCGCCATCTGGGCGGCGTCGACCGTCACCGGCCCGGTCATCCGGCAGCTCCGTCGGTGCCGAACCGGGCGGCCCAGGCGTCCTCGCGCGACACGGTGGCGCGGGCCATCCGGGCGAACGGCGGGCCGACCATGTTGCCGTCCAGCACGGCGATCCCGCCGTTGGCCGCCCGTACGGCGTCGGCCACCCTGCGGGCCAGGCGCAGGTCGTCGGCCTGGGGGCGCAGCACCCGGTTGATCTCGTCGAGCTCGCCCGGGTGCACCGTCGCCTTACCGTGGAAGCCGAGCGCCCGCACCCGGGCGGTCTCCTGCGCCAGGACGGCCGGCTCGGCGAGCCGGAAGTTGGCGGTGTCGATGCAGGCGGTGCCGTGCCGGGCGCAGGCCAGCGCCATCGCCTGCCGGGCGGCGAGCATGGCCTCCCAGGTGATCTCGACCCCGAGCGTGGCGGCCAGATCGGCCGAGCCGAGGACCAGCCCGTCACTCGCCCCGGCGATCGCGTCGATCTCCGTGACCGCCTCCACGGTCTCCACCGTCACGTAGATCTCCGGGTGCGCGTCCGCGCTGGCCAGGATCTGCCGCAGCAGGGCCACCTCGGCCGCCGACGTCACCATCGTCATCATGACGATGCCGGGCCGCACCGAACACTCCGTGAGGGCCACCAGGTCCTGCACCGCCGCGACGCTGCCCAGCTGGTTTATGCGCACCGCGACGTTCTCCGGCCGGGGCGCCTTCTCCAGCGCGGCCCGGCACACGGTGCGCGCGGCCGGCTTCTCGGCCGCCGGTACGGAGTCCTCCAGGTCGATCAGGTGCACGTCCGCGTCGTAGGACCACGCCTTCACGACCCGGTCCAGCGACAGCGCCGGGGTGTAGAGGATGCTGCGCGGGATCGCCCGCGCGGCGCCGGTCATCGGGTCACCGGCTCAGGTCGCGCGTCGGCCGTGCGGGCGCCCGCCTCGACGAGCACGGAGCACAGCCTGGTGATCTGCTCCTCGGTCTGGCCCGCGCGCAGCATGACCCGCAGGCCGGCGGTGCCGCGGGCGACGATCGGGAAGAACACCGGCGAGGTGTAGAACCCGGCCGCGAAGACCCGCTGGGCCGCCTCGACGACGGTCTCGTCGCTCATCGGCACCACCCGGATCGGGTACGTGCTGCCGGACTGCTCGGTGGCCAGCAGCGAGTCGAACAGCGCGATGTTGGCCCGTAGCCGCCCCTGCAACCGGGTCAGCTCCTCGGTGCGGTGGATCTCCGCCGAGGCGAGCGCGGCGCCCACGGCGGCGGCGTTCATCTTCTGCGAGTAGCCCAGGGGCCCCGCGAAGCGTTCGACGATCCGCCGCGTCTCCTTGGGGAAGCCGTCGAGCAGGATCGCCGTGCCGCCCGCCCCGAAGCCCTTGCTCAGGGTCGCGACGGTGATGGTGCGGTCGTCGCGCACCGGGCAGTGCGAGCGGACGTAGCCGATGCCGCGCTCGCCGTACGCCGACAGCGAGTGCGAGTCGTCGTAGAAGACCATCATGTTGTACTTGTCCTGCAGCACGGCCAGTTCCTCGACGGGCGCGTAGCCGCCGAGGCTGTCCGAGCCGTCCACGACGTAGCAGACGCGTTCGTAGGTGCGGCACATGTCCTCGAGGTAGTCGAGGTCGTGGTGGCGGCAGGTGACGACCTCGGTCTCGTCGGCGCAGTTCGGCTTGGCGTTGGCCATCGACACGTGGGCGTTCTTGTCGAAGACCATCAGCGGCCGGGTGCCGTTGCCGAGGTGCCCCGACGCGATCAGCGGCAGCAGGCCGGTGCTGGCCGCCGCCGTGGAGATCGCGCTGATCACCATCGCGTCGAACAGCTCGCCCAGCGACTCCTCCAGCTCCAGCAGCACCGACGTCTGGACGCGGGTGCGCGGGATGCAGTGGTCCAGCACGCCGAAGCGGCGCAGCGCGGCGACGGCCCCGTCGATCACCTTGGGGTGGGTGTCGAGGTCCAGGTAGGAGCAGACGGTGAAGTTGACGAACTCGTGGCCGTCGGCCATCCGGAACACGCCGTCGGAGAGGTCGCCGACGATGCCGGCGACCCCGTGTTCCTCGGACATGTTCCAGAAGGTGTTTCCCACACCGATGAGCTTGTCGTTGTTGCGGTAGCGGTGGGTGGGGGTGATGGACTTGCGCTCGCTCATCAGGAGTTCACCTCGGTGGGCTTGTAGCTGTAGACACCCTTGACCCTCCGGTAGGCGTACGTGTACAGCGCGACGCCGAGCGCGTGCGGCCTGCGGAGGATCTTCTTCGACTTCAGCCAGAAATTGACGTTGATGTTCATCTCGTCCAGCGACTCGGCCTGGTGCCACCAGCCGAGCGGCAGGTAGAGCATGTGGCCCGGTTCGAGGACGAAGTCACGGCGCTGGGCCAGCTTGGGCGCCACCCTCGGGAAGCGCGCCAGGTCGACGTTGTCCAGGTCGAAGACCTGGGACTTGTCCCCGAACCCGCGCAGCACCGAGCGCGGATAGTACTCGCGGGAACCGGGCGGGGCGATGATGAACCGCTTGCGGCCCTCCAGCGCGATGTTGAAGTTCTCGAACTCGTCGAAGTGGTTCTTGGTGAACACGCCGCGGTGGCTGATCCACAGGTTCGCCGCGTACAGCGTGTCGCCGTAGCCGAAGAACCTGTCCGCGTCGAAGCCGATGACGGCGTTCACGTCGGCCGGGCTGTTGCGGATGTTCGACACCACCCGGTGCCACGTGCCCGGGGTCGTCAGGTGGCGCTCGTCGGCGAAGAAGTCGCGGAGCTTGATGTCGCGGGTCTCCCAGCGCCCCGGGTGGTTCTTGTCGCCCGGCTCGGTGAAGAGGGTGACGGTCATGTCGGCCAGCCGGCTCGCCACGCCGTCGCGGCCGAGCCCCTGCACGTCGGGCGGCAGCGCGATCACCACGGGCACGTCGGCCTTGAAGAGGCCGCCGGGGCCGACGGCCATGAACTCGTCGAAGGTCATGCGGGCCACGGGGACACCCGTCGACCCGTTCGCGTTGGACACTGCGTCCGAAACTCCCATGTCGCCTTTCCTCACTGCTGAGGGCCGCGGTGCGCGGCCGGTCACGCGTTGGCCCTGCGGGCGCTCAACTCCGCCACCACGTCCACGATCAGGTCCTCCTGGCCGGCGATGGCCTGCCGCCTGCCGAGCTCGAAGAACACGTCGCGCGCGTCGACGCCGGCGCGGCCGGACAGCTCGACCACCCGGTGCTTGAACCCGGAGAACACCCCGGCCAGGCCGCTCACGATGGACATCGAGGCGGTGACGGGAGGGGCGGGCATGAGCTCGCGTTCCGCGAGGTCGGCGGCGTCGAGGAGCGCGTACAGGTCGATGCCGGTCGCGAAGCCGCTGCGCTCCAGCACGGGGACGAGCACCTCGAGCTGGGTGTTGCCCGCCCCGGCGCCGAAGCCCCGCGCGCAACCGTCGATGATCAGGGCGCCGGCCCGCGCCGCGGCCACCGAGTTGGCGACGGCCATGCCGAGGTTGTCGTGGCCGTGGAAGATCACCGGCGTGTCGACCGCCGCGGCGATCGCACCGATCCGCGCGGTGACGTCGTCGGGCAGGAAGTGACCCGCCGAGTCCATGATCCCGACCGCCTGCGCGCCGTACGCCACGGCCTGCGCGGCGTGCTCGGCCAGCTCGGAGGGGGACGCCATGTGGCTCATCATCAGCACGCAGTGTGCCTCGGCGCCGGCCTCGCGCAGGACGTCGAGGTGGCGCTCGGCCAGCGACGTCTCGGTGGCGTGCACACCGATGCGGACGACGTCGGCGCCGTGGCCGATCGCGCGCCGCAGGTCGTCGGAGGTGCCCCAGCCCGGCAGCATGAACACGCCCATCCGGCTGTGCCGCAGCGCCTCCCGGACCGTCGACAGCATCTCGTCGTCGCTGACCGCGGCCTGACCGACCTGTAGGGACGACGCGCCGAGGCCGTTGCCGTGGCCGACCTCGACCACCGGGATCCGCGCCGCGTCCGCCGCCTCCGCGTACCGCCGCAGGGCGACGGCCCCGAGCTGGTGGCGGACCGCGTGCTGGCCGTCGCGCAGCGTCGGGTCGTGGATCACGACGTTCCTCACCGGGCCGCCTCCGTCCGGGCGCTCCGGCCCAGCCGGGCCGCGTGCTGCTCGGCGACCAGGATGGCGGCCGAGTTGATGATGTCGAGGTTGCCGGCGTACCGGGGCAGCACGTCGCTGTGGGCGGTGACCTGGAGGGTGACCGTCACCCGGTCGTCGACCACGGTGCAGGCGGTCACCGCGTAGCCGGGGGCGAACGACCGTACCTGCTCGGCCACCGGGTCGACTACCGCGCGCACCGCGGCGACGTCGGCGCCCGGGATCCGCGCGTGCACGGCCGTCCGGAACGTCGCCGGCGGCACCGCCGGGCTGATGTTGAGGATGGCCTTGACGTCGCGTACGCCGGAGAACGTCGTGACGGCGTGCCGGGTCGTCGCCACGTACTCGTCGAGGTTCAGCCGGGTGCCGCGGCCCGCGACGTCGCTGGCCACCGTCGAGACGACCTCGATGTAGCTCACCGGGAAGCGGGCGGCGAGCGCGTGCGCGACCGGAATGGACGCCTGGCCGCCGCAGCTGATCAGGTTGATGTTGCGCCCCGTCGTCGCCTCCACCCCGGTCACGGTCGGCACCACCATCCGGCCCACCCTGCTGGGCGTCATGTCGACCACCAGCGGGCCGAGCGGCTCCAACAGCGACCAGTGGCGCAGGTGCGACGCCGCGTTGGTGGCGTCGAACACGACGTCGAACGCGTCCCCCGCCGCCAGCACGGCGTCGATCCCTGCGGCGCTGACGGGGTAGCCGAACCGCTCGGCGTGCCGCAGGCCCGCCGAGTCCGGATTGCGCCCGGCCACCAGGCGGCAGTCCAGCAGGGCGGATCGGTGGATCTTGCTGATCAGGTCCTGGCCGATCGCCCCGGTGCCGATGACGGCGACGGTGGCGGTGGCGGTGGCGGGTTCGACGACGCGGACCTCGGCGTCGGTCACGTCCGCGGTGAGACTCAAGGCGTGCCTCCAGGGCGCCGGAGCCGGCCGGTCCACGACCGCCGGGCGAGGGATCGGCGGGTACGGGTCGCGCGGCTCACGGATTCCGGGTCGTAGGTTCTCAAGTACGTCGTCCTCACCATTCGAAGTGCGCGGCGCCCCGGGCGGAACCTCGGGCGACACGACAGGGGTCGGTCGCGCGGGGTCGGCGCGCCGGGCGTCGCCGCCCCGCGGTGCCGCTCCGGGCTGCGGGTGCCCGGACGGCCCGCGCGACGCCCACGGCGGCGCGGCCGCCCTCGGGCGTCGCGGTCGGTGGACAGTCGGGAGACGGGTGCGCCGGGCGGATGTCGGGACACGTCGTGACCGGGAGTCGTTCGGCGGAATCCGTTCGGCCGGAATTGCCGAGTCGAACAACAATCGGACATATACCTTGATCTCAGAAGTCTCGACGTATTAACCGAAGAAGCCCCCGTTTACCTGCACGACAACCAATGCGGCCGTTGCGCTCCGTCAGCCGCAGCGTTCCGTCGGCATCGAAGCTATCAGATGGCCACGCCGAGTGGACCCGGCTGTTACGTCACTCTCGCGACAGTCCAGGCTGGAGTGTGAACCGTCACAGAGCCCGCGAACGGGCGACGTGCGGTGGCAGCCACCCGCCCCGCTCGCGGCGCTTCGGAGGGCCTCCGGGCAGGCCGTACGCCCGAGCTGCCCGCGCGGTCCTCCGGCGGATCACCGATCCGTCGCGCGGCGCCGACGACACTTCACCCTCGACGCCGCCACGACCATTTGCGACTATCCTCGTCAGCTCCACCGTGCCGGCATTTTCGGACGGTCCGGCCGAATTGTCGAAGGCGGTGTATCGGCAGATCGAAAGGGGGAGGGAATGGAACGTCCGCCCACCCGCCGGCGAAGCCCGACCGGCGCCGGACGACGACCGCC
>NZ_WAAS01000047.1:0-35467 GCF_008806585.1 Micromonospora sp. AMSO12t | reverse complement strand
CCAGGCGTCGGACTGCCGGCAGCCACGTTACGAAGAGACCTACCCCAACACGGGTGGCCGTGTCCCTATCAGCGGTCCGCCGACGCCACCCGACCCGGCGACAACACCCCCCGGATCATCCAAACGATAGGGGCAGTAAGTCATACCGGGCCGGGCGACCGAGGGTCCCCGGCTGGGGACGATCAAAAAGGTAACGGGCGGTGTCCCGGCGGCTGTCGGTGGCTCACCGCCCCGGCGCCGTAGGCGGCCGGGGCGGCTTGCCGCCGGCCGGGCTTGCCGCCCCGCACCGCGCGGAGCGCGGTGCCTTGATCAGAAAAAGAGCAATTCGGCAGTCAGCCAGCACCTAATCTTGTCCTCCGTCGGCTGATGTGCGACACGCGTCCGCCAGGTGCTGCGACACCGCAGCGCGCTGATCGCGGCATGAGAGTTCGATCCCCATGCCTGTCGTCGGACCCCAGATGCGCTTTTGGTCCCCGGCTCATTTTGATACGATCGGGGTCGTGGCGCCTAAAAATCATATCTGGGAAGAAATCACCGGGGTTCCCGAGGTAAGCGAACAGACAGCGAGTTTCCTGAGGAAGCTGGAGCCACTCCAGCATGCCTGGCAGGAAGCCGCCAAGAATGACCCCGATAGTTTTCAGGAAACACGCCTCAGGGCACTACGATCGCATGCCATTGAGACCGGAATTATCGAAAGACTCTATGACGTGGACTGGGGCGTTACGGAGGCGCTTGTAGCTGAAGGAATCAGTCAAGGTGTAATCGAGCGCACTGGTGGCTCAGTTGGCGCCGAGGCTCTTTCTGTGATTAAGGATCAGTACGAAGCGTTAGAGTTCGTCAGCGAGTCAGCACGAGGTGAGCGGCCATTCTCTACATCATTTATTCGGGAGCTGCACGCGCTCATCACCCGTCACCAGCTGACATACGACGCCACTGACACCCTGGGGAATCCGGTCAAGGTAGAGCTGCTGCATGGTGAGTGGAAAGTCGATGCGAATCATGTGACGCGACCCGATGGATCCACTCTCGAATACTGCCCTCCGTTGAGAGTTCAGGATCAGATGGAGTCGCTAGTCCGCTTTTACGAGAGTGACGACTCCCACCCCATAATTCGCGCAGCGTGGCTGCACCATCGCTTCATCTCCATCCACCCCTTCCAGGATGGCAATGGCCGAGTCGCGCGGGCGCTCGTGCTGCTGGAGCTACTTAGGGCGCACTATGCGCCGCTGGTGGTCGGCCGCGATACCCGTTCGCACTACATCAAACAACTTGATGCAGCGAATGACGGCGACCTCGAGCCGCTGATCCTGCTGCTCGCCGATCTTGAGCGGCAGGCCATGATTCGGCAATTCCAGGCGCCTCTTCAGCCATTGTCTACTGGGTCGGTTCTCGAAGTGGCCCGGGCTGCAGCGGCGAAACTAGCAGACCTTCAGCAGGCGAATCGCCGCCAGAAGTCGGAGGCATTGGCGACACTGGCCCTCAGGGTTAGCAATAGAATTGAGGCAAAGCTGAAAGCCTTGGCGCCGGAACTTGAGCAGACATTCCGCTCGAACGACACGAGTGCGAGCGTGTGGGTTAGGCGTGCGAATGTCGGGACGAGCGAGGCCCTTCAGTTTCATGGGCAGCTAGTCAAACTGGCACGACACCATCAGTTCTTCGCCAATCTTTCGGAGGGGTCCTGGTGGAACACTCTGACTATGAGGCTCCTTGAGGAGCGGCTGCGGTTCCTGGTGGCCGTTGTCCGCGTCGGCTCAGGCGAAACAGGAATCGGTGCCGTTCTGATTCAGGCGGAACGCCTATTCACCGAGGGTGAAGAGCAGGCCCCTGCCTACGAATGGCTATTTGAGCCTAGCGAATTCGACCGAGTTCCAATCACTGGGGACCTCACCCTCGACGCCATTTGGCCCGAGGTGGACCACTTGCTGGAAAGCTGCCTTTCGGCGTCAATCGCAAAATTCACACAAACCCTCGCGTAAAGACTCGTCTTGTTGGTGAGTCCTCAATGAGGTTTCATCGAATCACCGAGGACTCTCATCGGCATGACAGGACGTTGGTCGGCGGCTAACCTGCCGCCTCTAGATCGCCGCTCCCCTGTCGCACATCACCTGGCGGAGGTGTGTCGCACGTCAGTTGTCGGATTGCAGCCAGCACCTAATCTTGTCCTCTGTCCACTGATGTGCGACACGCCGTCCGCCAATTGATCTGCGACAGGTCAACGCGTCTGTTGGCAGTGGAGTGCGCACTACCCGTAGTGAGTGCAAGTGACTCCCAGATCAGTCATTAGGCCCCGCAGCGACCCTCTCGTGTCCGGGAGGTGAAAAATATTTCATGAGCAGGGACATGTCGGTTCCATGGCAGACGCAGCGGGACTAGGCGGGTGGCCTAACCTGGCTTGACAGCTTCTGCATGATTGGAGACGACCGCCCACACGTAGGAGCCTTCAGTGTCCTGGATATTGACCGGACTGTTCTTGAGCGTCGCTGCTCCATACATTGCGATGAGCCTAGCGTGTGGTTTTATGATGGTATTGCGTACGCGAATTTCCGAAAAGCTTTCCCCTCGACTGCCATTCCTGGCTGCCCATCCTCATCGGCTTAATCCGCTCCGTCCTGCGGTCCGCTTCGTGCTCAAGCGGGCGGCGCTTGGGGTTGAGGCGTCCCGTAGCCTGCTTCCAGGCTTCCTTGCGGGCTTCCATGATGGTCTTTTGCGGAAGATCGTTTCGTGGCAGGGCGCGAATCAGGGGCCTCCGATGCCTGCTGTTTTGGCTAATATTGGCAGACTTCTTTGGCTTGGCTCAATTGGGGCAATGCTTGCGATAGTTGCTATCGGCGTGCCGTATGGCGTTGGGTTTTGGTTCGTGCGAATGGCGGCTAACTCGGCCCAGCAATACCTAGTACAAGGTATGGCTATCGGGCTTTTCTCGGCAGTAATTCTGGCAGCTGTGGCCGGTTTTTCGACCGTTGCCTCTGGTGCCAGTAAGATCGCCAAATCTCCGCGCTTGTTGGAGCTGAGGAGAATCTCTAGGTCCAGCGGCAAGATAAGTAGTGCCTCTCTTCGGGAAGCGTCGATTGCGATCTACTCGCATTCCTTGCTCCGCCTGGGGCCGTTCTTCTTCACCTACGCCTATGGGGCGTCGTTTCTGCTCGTCGCGGGCGATACGTTTGGCTTTGCGAAGATCCGCGCCGATTTGTTTCAGGGGCTGCCTGCCGTGGCCGTGGCCTGTATCGTCATTGCCTCCGTTGTGCTTTGCTTTCTTGCTGCCTCAAAGAAAGTTCGAGCTGTGAAGCGCCAGATGGAGCCCACTCGGGCCTTGGTCGCACTGCTTGGGCAAACTTCGCCTAGCGGTGAAATTGAGCAGAGATACGGCTACTACTCGCCTATACCTGATCCCCTGGGACCTTGGCGCTATGGTTGGGCATCTCTTGCTCAAAAGCTGGATTCTTCTGCGATGTCTGTCGCTCCTGAGCTGCGTGAACTTTCAGCGCCACATCCCTTGTCGCGTATCTTGGAAGATCTCGCCGGTGCTGTCCGAGGCATCTTGACTGGACCTGTGCCGTCTGGTTCTGATCTTGCCAAGGATGTGCGGAGTGTTCTAGAGCTAGTTGTTTGCTGTCTTGCCGAACCAAGAAACCCTGATCTTCTTCATGCGGCCGATGTGGCTGTCGCAAATCTTAAGGATGGGCGGCTTGAAGAGAAGCTTTCTCCTGTCAGGCGAGGATTCTGGTCGACAAGAAGATTTACTACCTTCTTTGATCTAATTGACGGCCCAACTAAGACCTTTAATGCGGTTGTTGCAATGTCCACGATTGCCCTGGCGCTGTATGCCGCCATCAAGGCTGGCGACGTCGCAGGTTTGGCCAAGCTGGTTTCCAAGTAGGAGGGATGAGGGTTGCTGCTACCGCCATGTCGGCACTTTCATCGTCTTCTGAGAGCTTGCCGTGCTGGTACTTTCGGCCGAGTCCTGGGGGGCGGGAGTTGCGCACGCACACCTGCCTTCAACACAAACAGTTCTCTGCGGGCTATGGCATCGCCCTTTTCGTCCAGCTGGTAGCCGTCTATCCATGTCCAGCCATCGTAGGTGTGAAGCTCCGCGCGGACTTTGATGAGGCGGAAGAAGATCGGCCGTGCGAACTGAGGGCTGGCCGCGCGAGTCAGATGCAGCACGTCACCGGCCTTCACGTCGGCTCTTCCTGTCTCGCCAGGCGCGTAGGGTCTCGCCGGCCGCCGTCAGGCGTGGGCATACCTCGTCCGAGCACTGCGAGCAGGCGGCGCGGTTGTGGAAGTCGACGACGTTGCCGGCCATCAGGACGAGAAACGGCGGCTCTGGCTGCCGCTGCGGGATCGACATGGCCTACCTCTGGTTGAGGCGCGTCGTGGCGTTCTTGGAGCGCCAGAGTCCTGCCTTGGTCGTAAGGGGCGGCTCTGGTGCAGGGATGGAAGCTCGGCCAATCCATCTCTGCGGCTCTCGGCCGTAGCTGGATGGGGCTGGTTCACCGGCTAGGTAGTCGACAGGTTGGTCGGGGCGCTGGAACCACTTGAACCTAGTCATGCGCTAAGGGTAAGTGACTAGGGCGTGCGATAACTAGGTGTCCATCAACTTGACCCACGCCTAGTCGGCGAGTGCCTAGCGTCAGTGTCATGGGCAAGAAGCTGCGGTTGGTGGGTTCGGGGGAGATCCGGACCATGCTCGGCGGCGTCTCGCGCCAGCGCGTCTACCAGATCACCAATCGGCGCGACTTCCCGGAACCCGTGGCCACGCTCCAGATGGGCAACGTCTGGCTTGCCGAAGACGTTGAAGCGTGGATCGCGGCCAAGCGCGGGGACCTGGACTAACTCCAGGGTGGCTGGCACCGCGACACCGGGCCGGGGGTGAACTGACGACACGAGAAAGCCCCGGTGATGATCTCCCGGGGCGCTCGTGTGCGAAGTGGGTGCTACAGCTCGTCAACGGCGAAGGCGGTCACCAGTTCGGCCATGCTGTCGATGACGACATCAGCGGTAGCAAACCGTTCGCGCTTGCCGGGCTTGTTGGCGTACCCGATGGCGGCGACTCCGGCGGCGTGGGCGGCCTCGATGTCGCTGACCGAGTCACCCACGAGGACGCATTCCGCCGGCTCCGCGCCCAGCTCCCGTACGGCTGCGAGTACAGGGAACGGGTCCGGCTTCATCCGCTCGGGCGCTGCCTCGGGGCGGCCGATGACCGGGTGCACGTACGAGGTGAGGCGTCGGGCGCTCAGGTAGGCGTGGACGGAGTCGGCCGAGTTGTTGGATACCACGGCGATTCGGCGGCCGGTCTGGTGGGCGGCGACGATGACTTCCCGGCCGTACGGGGTCGGCTCGGCAGTGCGGGCCGCGGTGACTTCCTCGCGGGTCATGGCCTCGTCGACCAGGCGGACGACGGCAGGGCGCCCAAGGGTGGCGGTGAAGCGGAGCACAGCGAGCGGGTCGCGTTCGGCCAGGATCTTGGGCGGCAGGGTGACGGCCTGGTCGACGAGCAGCCGGCGCAATGCATGGGCGACGGTGGACGCGGAGTGCTGGGCGAAGATGCTGCACACGGGGCCGTCGAAGTCGAGCAGGATCACCCGGGCGCGGTCGATCACCTTGGCCAAGTCGGGGGCGGTCACGAGGCGTACTCGCGGGCGATGGTGCCCCACATGCTGTCGAACCAGGCGCGGGCCTGCTCGACGTAGAGGGCGTCATTGCTGGCGTCTTCGTCGCTGGGTGTGAACGGGAAGAGGATCGCGTCCTTGCCCATCGCGTCGTAGATCGCCATCGGCTTGCCGTCGACGGAGACGGTGTGCTCGACGACCGGGTAGAAGCCGAAGAATGCTTCCTGCTCGTTGATGATGAAGAGCTTGAACAGCGGGGCGGCCCTGTGGACGCGTACCTCGGTGGTGGCGGTCTTGACCAATCCGAGGTCGGCAAGTTCCTGGACGGCGTCGGTGAGGGCGTGGATCGACCGGTCGGTGATGCGGCGGGCGCGGGCGCGGATGCCGGGGTCGTCGGCCTGGTCCTCGGCGCGGCAGGGGATCGCCATTGGTGAGGTCATGTCGGAGATCAGGACGCGTACCCGGATCGACTCCGGGGTGAGGCGCCCGATGCGGACCTTGTCCAAGGTCTCCTGGATCGCGTTGTACATCGTCTCTCCGGAGAAGCCGGCGAAGTCGATCGTGACGTTCGTGGCCTCGAAGGCTCGTTCGATGTGCGGCCGGAGTCCGACCGGGCGTTCCGTGTTGGCGCGGACGAAGGTGCCGCTGCCCTGACGGGTGACGATCAGCCGCTCATCTTGCAGCTTGCGAAGGGCAGCCTTGATCGTCTCGCGGGCGACGCTGAACCGTTCGACGAGGTCGTGTTGCGACGGCAGCTTCTCGCAAGAGGCTTGTCGTGTCCCGGCTGATGCTTTACACCTGCGTCCCAGTCGATGCTTGACATGATCGACGTTCCTCGCCGCTATGGCAGCCAGTCCGCCGTCTCGCGGTGGCGTCCGAGGCCGACCGCCTCGAACTCATCGCGGTACCTGTGGCGCTCGACACCAAGGCGCGCCAGCAGCTGAGAGATAGGGCTTCCTTGGGGAGCGAACGGTTCACCCTCGCCCACAAACAGCGGTCCGAACACCAACTCGCCAGCGACCCAGAGGGCCGCGCGCTGGCTGCCCACGCCCCCGAAGAAGTCCGCCTCGACATAGCCGACCGGTCCCACTGAGGACCAGGACGACAGCTCACGGTCGAAGCCGCCCGGCAGCTTCCAGAATCCGAGTACCCGCTCCGTCGTGCCGTCCGTGACGGCGTCGAACAGCTCGTCGGTCATCGGCAGCAGCGCGAGGTCATGCGCCAGCGGCACGGGCACAGCAGCCGGCCACTGGCTTGCAGCGGCGTGGAGAGCGCCGACGGAGCCGATGAGGGCGTCAAGCGTGTAGCCCAACGGACAGCCTCCTCCTTCTTTCCGTTGGCGAGGAACCCACGCCGCCAACCTAGTGCCTCGTCATGCAGCTTTGAACGCGTAATCCAGGCGGCGGATCTTGGAGTTGATCGCGAACCCGGACGCGTACCTCGATGGTGGTGGCCTTGACCAATCCGAGGTCGGCAAGTTCCTGGACGGCGTCGAGGTGTGCACGCTGCCGGCCGCTCGTGATCCTGTGGCAGCCGCCGGTGTGCTTGATGATGTACTTCGTGACGTACCTGATGGTGCGTTCTGCGTCCTCGGTGCCGGGCATGACGCCGCGCGCCGACCCGGGCCACCGGGATGCACGCGCTGCGTCACTTCTACGCCTCGGCGTTGCTCGACGCGGGGGGAGAGCATCAACGCGGATGTCGCTTTCCGCGCGTGAACCAAGGGCACGTATCAGTGCCGGGGCGGCCGGCGCGATCGATCGCGAAATTCGCTGTCCGGTCGTCGGAGCACAGTGGTAGAAAGCCGGGTGCATAAAGTTCTCACGTTCCCTGATCATCTGCGGCTGATCAACGAACGGTCGACCGCCTTCCGCGCCGCGGTCGCCGCGGCGTCCCGCCTCGACATGCAGGTTCCGACCCATCCCGAGCGGACGTTGTTCGATCTTGTGCAACACGTGGGCATGGCTCGCCGCAAATCGGCCGCCATCGTCGCCGCAGGGCCGGCAGACGCGCCCCCGGAGAAGTCGGCTTGGGACGACGGCATGGGTGCGCCTCGGGAGCGCGAGGCACTGCTGGCCTGGTGGACCGAGTCCATCGAGCACCTGACGAGCGCGCTGCGTGAGGCCGGCCCGGATCGCAGTTGTTGGACGTGGTGGGATGACTCGCCGTCACCGCAAACCTCAGGTGCCTGGGCGCGGCGACAGGTCCCCGAGATCGCGGTGTACACCTACGACGCCCAGCTCACCCGGGGTGCCCCGCAGCCGCTACCAGACGAGGTCGCCCTCGACGGTTTCGACGACTGCCAGTTCACGGTCTGCGCAACCACGGTTGCCTGGCCACACGACCCCGCCATCGTCGATTACCACGCCACCGAGGGCCACTCCTGGCGCCTTCGGCTTTCCCGCGACGGGGCACAGGTCGCCCGCTTCACGCCCGCTGCCGGCGAGGATCCCGAAACGGCCCACGTCTCCGCCCGGGGCACGGCAAGCGACCTGGTCCTGTTCTTCTACGGCCGCATACCGCTGGAGTCGCTGGAGTTCGAAGGCGACCGCCGTATCTTCGATCAACTCGCCGCCTGGGACCCGTCCGTGTGACAACCGACGACATGCGATCTTCGCACCTGCGACGCCTGACGGCCTGGCGACGGCCTACAGTGGCTGTCGCCAGACTCCGCCCCAGGTCAACGCGGGTGCGATGATCGTAATCCGGCGTACAAATCGACTCGTCCGTCGCCCACCAGCTCGGAGCTCCGATCAAGGCTCTGAGCTGGTCGTTTATCTGGTGCCGTTGGTCGACCTTGGTCATCGTTGGGTGGCGTTTGACGGGCGGTGGATGAGTTCGCCTCTCCCTATCACGAGGTCTTCGCCGGCCTGGCAAACGTCGTCCTGGAAGCCTCCTGGGTCCTGAGCGTGGACGCCTCGTTGACCCAACTGACCTTCGCGCTCGACTTGGCCCTGACGCCGGCTCACCCCGACTACAGCCGGCCGGAGCGTGGCGAGGCTCGCTGCTACCGCAACGGCATGCTCGTGTTGGAGAGCGACATGGCCGTGATCCTGCGCAGGTCCTCACTCCTACCAGCCATCGATGCGGTTGGCGACACCGACTACGGCCATATCGATACCTTCTGCCCGACCACCAGGCTCAGGGGTGGGGCGTGGGAGTTGAGCGGTGACTGGGGCGAAGCGATAGTGCGTCAGCCACGAGTCCCGGTCCAACTGAACGGCGCCACCGGAAGTTAGGCAGCGCGTAAAGAATGAACTGGGACGGGATCTGTGAATGTGGCGGGACTAGACAGGCTTCGTCGCTAAGCGCTGACGGCTGCAGACGACGGCAGTGCGGCCAAGGGCGGTGGTAAAGGGGAGCGCGGCGAGCGGGTCGCGTCGGCCAGGATCTAGGGCGGCAGGGTGACAGCCTGGCCTACGAGCAGCCGGCGCAACTCTTCGGCCTGCCCAGAACGATCGGGGCCGCCGCGTGCCGGCTGCCGTGCCCGTGACACAGCCGTACCCGGAAGGCCACACTCGTCCGTGGAGTCCGCGTCTCAGCTGCCCGGTCCGGTGCCGTTCTCGCGACGGGTGACCTTGCTTGCTCAGGGTGTCGAACGCTGATCGATCGCCGGGAAGGAGAAAGTTGATGCTCAACCTGCCGGACGGGTGGGTGCAGGTGTGGTTCCGCATGCCGCCTGGCAGCAACGCGACGAGCATGGGGATGGGCGCGGAGCTGGTGGCACCGGGTCAGGTGCGGTTGCCGAGGGCACCATGGGGCGCATTCGATGCCGCAAAGCACGACATTCTCCGCGTTGAGCGCGACCGCGACGGCCAGTGGTGGGTCAAGGAGAAGGTCACGGCATCGGGCTACTGCGCGATCCGCATCTGGGCCCCTGATGACAACGTTCTCGAACACTTCGAGGACGTTGTCCTGGCTGACTTCGCCCCGCTGCAGGTGAGCGGGGCGGGCATGTTTGGACTTGTCGTCCTCGATGTTCCACCGACAGCGGATCTGCCACGGGTGCGGTGGCTCCTGCGTGACGGTGAACGCGCCGGCCGCTGGACCGTCGACGAGCTGTGTGTCACCGCGGCGTGGCGGGCAGCCGCTCCATGATCACGTGTTCGTCTGGATCGGCTACGTACCGGTGATCATTGTGCCCACCGGGGTGCTGCCTAGCGGGGGCGCGGTGATTTCAATTCGGCGTCCAGGTCGACTGGTCCGTCGCCCACCCGGTCAGCCGTCGTTACCCGGTGGCTGACCTGCTGCTTCCTCGGGCGCTGTTGGGCGAGGTCGATCGCTTGACGGCCCAGTTGCGGCCCGGCTGTCATCCTCTCGCTGTCTGTCG
Source organism: Micromonospora sp. AMSO12t (assembly GCF_008806585.1). NCBI lineage: Bacteria > Bacillati > Actinomycetota > Actinomycetes > Micromonosporales > Micromonosporaceae > Micromonospora > Micromonospora sp. AMSO12t. Next base: position 25,528 of record NZ_WAAS01000047.1, on the reverse strand, counting down.
CCCTCTTGAGCCTCACCCGTAACCTGGAACCCCGGGGATTGGAGCGGTCGGCGTGAATGGTCCGTCATCATCTTCCGAGCAGAATGATCTGCTGCAAATCGCTTTCCAGTTTCATTCAAGCGCGCGAGCAGAGATATCGCATCGAGTCGGGTTGCGCGACACCGTCCTGTTTCTTTTCCTTGCTGGGAGCGCTAGCCTGTTCGGCGTATCCCTCAATGAGCCGTACCGCCCGGTGCTCTACGCGATACCGCTCCTGGGGCTAGGTGCGAGTCAGCTATACAGTCAGCACACAATCTTCATCGGCTCCCTGGCGCGCTATCTGGGAATAGAGGTTTCTGGCTGGCTGCATCGCAACTATCCCGGACGAGATATGCCCATCCAGTGGAATAACTCTGAATCCTACCTGAACATACGAAGTGGCGGCTTCGCTCGTCCGCTTCTGGTGTCCGGCCTCGTGCTTATTGTCCTGCCTCAAGTGGCAGCCCTCGTGGTCATTGCCGCAGGTGGATCGATGGATTTCCTTGATGTCTGTGGCCTGGCTGTGGGCGCACTCGCAATCGCGCTATCTACCGTTGCCTTGGTCTCGGCGCATAGGACGCGGGTCAGGTACGCGCGTGAGATGCGATCATTCGCACAGAACCACGAGCAGCGCTGAAAATGGCACCGGGGCATCCGGAATCGCAGTAGAGCCGCTACGTCTGAGTTGACTCGGGCACCAAACCGGGCCTGGCCCGCGTCCAGCACCTTGCCTTCAGCAGGCGGCTGGTCTCGGAGCATGTGGTCACGTCTGGGGATGGCCGGTGATGCCGTCCAGGACGGTGATCAGGTTGTGGTGGAAGGTCTCCTCGGCGTTGAGGTGGGCGCCGTCGATGACGAGCCGGGCGATGGTGGGGTAGCGGCCTGTTTCGAGCATGCGTGTCAGGTAGGGCCCGAGGGCGGCCTGCCAGGCGGGCACGTCGGTGCCGGTGGAACGGGCGGTGCGTCGCTCGGTGACCTCGCTGCGGAGCGCCCCGATGATGAACGCGTTGAGGGCGCCCATGGCCCGCTGGAGGTCGTCGATGCCGCGTACGCCAGGGGCCTGGCTGAGCGCCGCCGCGGTCGATTCGCCCACGGCAAGCGCATGAGGTCCCAGGTGCGGCCTTGCGCCGAGCAGGTCGGCGAACCACTCATGCTCAAGAGCGGCGTCGCGGGTCCGGTGGACGACGGCCAGTAGCGTGGCGCGCCACTCGGAGTGCTGACCGGCCTCGGCGATCTGGGCATACACGGCGTCGACCATCAGGTCGAGCAGTTCGGATCTGTTGGACACGTAGTCGTAGAGCCGCATCGGACCGACGCCGAGCTCTTTGGCGATCTTGCGAACCGACAGGCCGTCGAGGCCGTGTGCGTCGGCGAGCCCGATAGCCGTGGCGGCGATCTTCGCGCGGCTCAGCGGCACCGGCGCTGCTCGCGGCTGAGGCTCGGGCCGTTCCCAGACGGGCAACGGCGCGCTACCGTACGGCGTATCCATAAGATACAGCGTACGCTAACGGAGGTGATGATGCGGATCGCGATTGCCGGCGGTGGCCTCGGCGGCCTGACACTGGCGCGAATCCTGCACCGGCACGGCATCGACGCGGTGGTGTACGAACGCGAGGCGAGCCGATCCGCGCGATCGCAGGGCGGATCGCTCGACCTGCACCCGGAGTCCGGGCAGCGGGCCCTGGCCCAGGCGGGCCTCGCCGGCCGGTTCCGGTCCGAGGCGCGGCCGGAGGGCGAGGAACATCGCATCCTCGACCCGGCCGGACGCACCCTCGTGCACCACACGCCGCAACCCGGCTCATTCTCCGGACGCCCCGAGATCGACCGCGCCGCACTGCGGGATCTTCTGCTCGATTCGCTCCCCGGCGACACGGTGGCCTGGCAGCACCGGCTCGTCGCGGCGACGCCGCGACCCGACGGAGGCTTCGGACTGACGTTCGACGGTGGTCACCGCGCCGACTGCGACGTCCTCATCGGCGCGGACGGCGCGCGCTCGGTCGTCCGGCCGCTGCGCACCGACGCGAAACTGTCCTACGTGGCCACCCTGGTCGAGCTGAGCATCAGCGACGCCGACCGGCGCCACCCGGATCTCGCCGAGCTGGTCGGCCCCGGGAACCTGTGGTGCATCGGCGTGAACCAGATCCTTGCCGCGCAACGCCTCGGCGACGGCGGCATCCGGGTCGGCATCTCCCTCCGCGCGGACGATCGGCACCTGGACACCTACCGCAGCAAGCGCGCTCTGCTGGACATGTTCGACGGCTGGGACTCGAATCTAACCGCACTCGTCGAAGCCGGCGACAGCGCGCCGACGCCTCGAAGGATCGAGACGCTGCCCATCGGTACACGTTGGGCACACCAGTCGGGCGTCACCCTCATCGGTGACGCCGCGCACCTCATGCCACCGGTCGGCGAGGGTGCCAATCAGGCCATGCTCGACGCCGCCGAACTCGCCGGCGAACTCGCCGCCAACCCCGCCGACCCGGACTCGGCGATCCAGGCGTACGAGGAGGCAATGTTCACCAGAATCCACCCGATCGCCGAAATGTCCGCACGGGTCCAGGCAATGATGCTGTCCCCCACCGCTGCCGACGACATCATCCGCTTCTTCACACCACGGCCCACCGAGCCGGCACCCGCGGATTGACAACGCGCAACGCAGTCGGCCACGCGCCGCGATGCGCGAGCGGTCCCAGGCCCTGGTGCCCGATGCCATGGGGGTGCTGAAAGACCATCAGGCCTTCTTCCGGAGGGGCCGGTGCGGGGTGTGGCCCGGTGCGGCAGACCGTCGCCCACCAGCTCAGAGCCGCACATCTTCCACGATGTTCGGCCGCCGAACCCCGATTGGTCGGGCGCAATAGGATCCGGCGATGACCGATGAGCCGTTGGAGTCCGGCCCGCTGCCCGCCGGTCGGGAGCCGATGCGGCGGCCGTCCAGCATCGTCATCAGCATGGTGCTGCTCGCGCTCTGGTGGGCGTACACCATCGTCGTGGCCGTCACGCTGCTCGGCGCGGTCGGCGGCGCGGGAAACTGGCTCGCCCTGGCCTGTTGCACGGCGGCGGCCGCAGCCGTGCTCCGGGGGCTCTGGCACGGCGGCCCGACGGCGTGGCGGGTGGTGCACGGGTTCGCCGCGCCGGTCGCCGTCGCGTTCCTGGTGGGGGCCGGCATCATGCTGCTCTTCGGGCCGCGCCTCGGGTCGCTGATCACGCCCCCGGTCGACCTGGCCTTCGTCGCGGCGACGGCGGGCGGGCTGCTGGCGGTGCTGGCGCTGTTGGTCAGCGGGCTCCTGGTCCGTACCGCGCCGGCCCGCGCCTGGTGCGGCCGCCGCTGACTCCTCACCCGCGCAGTGCCTCCTCACGGCGGTCGGTTCGCCCCGCGGCGACGCCACCTGTGCGGCCGTGCCGGCATCGGTCGGACGCCGGCTGGCCGGCCGATGCGAAGCACGCGCAACTCGGTGCAGCGGGCCGGGGCGCCGGTGGGAGCGTTAGTGCCACCGTACGACGGGTAGTCGGCGAGCGCTCCTGACAAGTGGCGGGGAGGTCGTATGACGGCGACCAGTGCCTTCTTCGAGCAGTTGGCGGATGTCGGTCACGATCCACGGTTGTGCAAGGTCCGTGGCACCGTCCGGTTCGACATCCGGGAGGGGGACCGGGTGGAGCGGTGGCTGCTGGACATCGACCATGGAAGCCTGAAGGTGACGCAGAGCGACGCCCCGGCGGAAACGGTCATCACGGTCACCGCCGACGTCGCGGAGGCGATGTCGCGGGGTGAGATGAACGGCCTGGCCGGGATCACCCGGGGCGAGATCATGGTCGACGGGAACCTCGCGTTGGCGATGCGGGTCGGGCGGCTGTTCCCGGTGCCCCCCGCCTCACGGCAGCAGGCCGTCTCCGGTCGCGGGGAGTGACCCGGTGAAGGACATCCCGGGCACCGTGTCGTGCATCGACGGCAGCACCTTCATCGTCTCGGATTCCAGCGGTGACGTGGAGTCGTCACCCGCGACCCCGGTCGGCCTGTTCGCCGCCGACTCGCGTTTCCTGTCCCGATGGGTGCTCACCGTCAACGGCGAGCGGCTGACCGCGCTGTCGGTGGACGACAGCCAGTACTACGAGGCGGCGTTCTTCGTGGTGCCGGGCGGGCAGACCGACTACGTGGAGGCCGACGTGTCGGCGATCCGGCGGCGGCGGATCGGACCGGACCTGACCGAGTCGCTGACGCTGTTCAACTACGGCGAGAAGGAGATGGACCTCGACGTACGACTGGAGGTGGCGGCCGACTTCGCCGACATCTTCGACATCAAGTTCGACGTCCGCCAGAAGGCCGGCAGCCACTACCTCCACGTCGGTCCGGACGAGTTGCGGCTGGGCTACCGGCGCGGCACGTTCCAGCGTGAGGTGTCCGTCTCGGCCAGTGAGCCCGCCGACTTCGACCGGGACGGGCTCCGCTTCACGCTGCGGCTGCCGCCCGGCGCCCGGTGGTCGACGGAGCTGCGGGTCGTCATGCGGGCGCTGCGTCCGGACGGTGTCGACCTCCGTGCCTCGGTGCGGGCGCTGCGCCCGGACGCCGCCACCCTGCCGACGAGCGTGCGGGAGTGGCTCGCGGAGGCCCCGAAGCTGGACACCGACAGCAGCGCACTGCAACAGGTGTACCACCGCAGCCTGGTGGACCTGGCGGCGCTGCGCTTCGCCCCGCTCTCGCTCGGCGGCGCGGCCGTACCGGCGGCGGGACTGCCCTGGTTCATGACCCTGTTCGGCCGGGACAGCCTGCTGACCTGTTTGCAGACCCTGCCCTTCACCCCGTCGCTGACCCCGCCGACGCTGCGGATCCTCGCCTCGTTGCAGGGCGCCCGGACCGACAACGTGCTGGAAGAGGACCCCGGTCGGATCCTGCACGAGCTGCGCTACGGCGAGTCGGCCGCGTTCGAGGAGCAGCCGCACTCGCCGTACTACGGCACCGTGGACGCCTCGCCGCTGTTCGTGGTGCTGCTCGACGAGTACGAACGGTGGAGCGGCGACGCGGCGCTGGTGATGGAGCTGGAACAGGAGGCCCGGGCGGCCCTGGCGTGGATCGACCAGTACGCCGACCTGACGTCCACCGGCTACCTCTGGTACGAGCGACGCAACCGGGTCACCGGGCTGGAGAACCAGTGCTGGAAGGACTCCTGGGACAGCATCTCCTACGCCGACGGCAGGCTGCCGGGCTTTCCCAGGGCCACCTGTGAGGCCCAGGGCTACGCCTACGACGCCAAGATCCGGGCGGCGCGGCTGGCCCGTACGTTCTGGAACGACCCGGCCTATGCGGACCGGCTGGAAAGCGAGGCGGCGGCGCTGTACGAGCGCTTCAACCGGGACTTCTGGCTCGACGACCGGGGTTACTACGCTCTCGCCCTCGACCGCGACGGCACTCCCGTCGACAGCCTCTCCTCCAACATCGGGCACCTGCTGTGGAGCGGGATCGTGCCGCCGGAGCGTGCCGGGCGGGTCGCCGAGCACCTGATGGGGCCGGCGCTCTACTCCGGCTGGGGAGTGCGGACCCTCGCCGAGGGGCAGGGCCGCTACAACCCGCTCGGATACCACCGCGGCACCGTCTGGCCCTTCGACAACTCGTTCATCGCCTGGGGTCTGCGCCGCTACGGATTCGCCGACGAGGCGGGACGCATCGCCGAGGGCGTCATCGACGCCGCCACCTACTTCCAGGGCCGGCTTCCCGAAGCCTTCGGCGGATTCGACCGCCACACCACGCGGTACCCGGTCCGGTACCCCACCGCCGGCAGCCCGCAGGCGTGGTCCAGCGGAGCGTCCCTGCTGCTCATCCGGATCATGCTCGGTATCGAACCGCACGAGGACCACCTCGCCGTGAACCCGGCGCTGCCGCCCGGCCTCGACCGGCTCGCACTGCTGGACATCCCGGGCCGCTGGGGCAGGGCGGACGCGTTCGCCCGGCACCGCTTCGACCAGCCACGAACCAACGGCGGCGGGGCCGATCCGGGTCTTTCCTGAGCCATAATGCCCATGCCGCGACCGGGGCGACCGATCCGGGCACAGCATGTCGGGTGCGCCAACATCCCGCGCGCCTAGCGTTGCTGTTCGGAACGGGAAGGAGAACCGGGTGCTGGAGCGGCTCAACCAGGCCATGGAGCACATCGAGCGGCACCTCGACCAACAGATCGAGGTGGCCGAGCTGGCGCGGATCGCGGTGACGTCGGAGTACCACTTCCGTCGGATCTTCTCCGCGCTGGCGGGCGTCGGCCTGTCCGAGTACATCCGGCGGCGGCGGCTCACGGTCGCGGGCGCGGAGGTGCTCGCGGGGGAGCGGACGCTGCTCGACGTCGCGGTCCGCTACGGCTACGGCTCCACCGAGGCGTTCGCCCGGGCGTTCCACGCCGTGCACGGCGTGGGCCCCGGCGAGGCCCGGCGTACGGGGGCGGCGTTGCACTCCCAGCCCCGGATGTCCTTCCGACTCGTCGTCGAAGGGAGCAGCAGCATGCGATACCGGATCGTGCACAAGGACGGGTTCCAGCTGGTGGGCCGCAAGGCCCGGGTGCCGCTGGTGCACGAGGGGATGAATCCGTCGATCGTCGCCTTCGTCAAGGGCATCCCGCCGGAGACGGTACGCCGGATCGAGGCCCTGTCCGACCAGGAGCCGCAGGGCGTCGTCAACGTCAGCGCCGACGTGGCCGACAGCCGCGCGGAGGGCACCGAGCTGGACTACTGGTACGGCGTGGTGACGGGCGCGGACGCGCCGGAGGACCTGGACGCGCTGCCCGTGCCGGCGGGCGCCTGGGCGGTCTTCGAGACCTCCGGGGAGTTTCCGCAGGCGGTGCAGTACCTGTGGCGGGACGTGTTCACCCAGTGGTTCCCGTCCAACCCGTACCGCAGCCGGCCGGGACCGGAGATCTCCCGGACCCGGCTGTCGGCGGACGGCACGCAGGCGGACGCCGAACTCTGGATCCCGGTAGAGCCCGTCACCGGCTGACACCTCGGGGGCCCTGCCGGGAACCGGCAGGGCCCCCGACCCTATGTAGAGTTTCGATATAGTCCGGCTGTGCGCATCACCATCCCGGTCGCGCGGGTGCTCGCCGCGCTGCTGGCCGAACCGGACGTCGAGCGCTACGGCCTGGACCTGATCGCCATGACGGGCCTGCCCAGCGGCACCCTCTACCCGGTGCTGCACCGGCTCCGGTCGGCCGGGTGGCTTACCGCCGAGTGGGAGGCGGTCGACCCGTCCAGCGTGGGCCGGCCGGCGCGACGCTACTACCGGCTGACGGTGGAGGGGGTGGCCGCCGCCCGGCGCGCGCTGGCCGAGCTGCGGGCCCTGGCCCCCGACCCCCGCCCGTCCGGGGGCGGCATCGAGCCCGCCGGGGCGCCGGCGTGGTGAGCCGTCGCGTGGCGGCGGTGCTGCTCGCGGTCGCGCGGCGTCGTTGGCCGATCGACCTCCGCGCCGACCTCGGCCGGGAGTGGGCCGCCGAGCTACAGGTCCTCGCCGAGCGCGGACAGCGGGTGCGGATGTTGCGCTTCGCCGCCAGCCTGGCCGTACGCCGCTCCGGCGTCGATGCCCCCGACCGCGCGCCGATCGCCCGCCGACTGCTCCGGACGGCCCTTCCGCTGCTGCTCGCCCCGTCGGCTTGTGTCGGGGTGGTCCTCGTCAGCCTGTTCGCGATGAACGTCGTGGTCGAGTGGTTGAGCTGGCGGGTCGGGTGGGCGTTCGACCTGCAACTGTCGATCGCCACCGTACTGACCCTCTGCGGAGCGGTGGGGCTGGCCGTGTGCGCGGAACGGCTGGCTCGCGGCGGCGCGTCCGCCGGAGGCTGGCGCGTGTCCTTCGGCATCGTGGTCCCCGTCGCGCTGACCCTCGCGGCGGCCGGGCGAGCCGTGATCGGGGACGTCGACGCGCTGGCCCGCGTCGCGCCCGGGCTGGTGCTCTGGCTCGCCGGCCTGGCCCTGGTCCTACGGGTGACGACCAGGCTGGCCGGGCGCGGCCGGGTTCGGCTCGCGTGGTGCGTCGGCGTGCTCGGCGCGATCGTCGTCGCCGACCTGGCGACGGTCGTCGCCGTGTTGAGCCACGTTCCGGCGGGCACGGGGACCGTCGTCGACGGGGTGCCGCAGGGCGTGGACCCCACCTTCGCCCCGCTGTGGCTCTTCGCCTGCTACACCGACTCGGCGCTCGGCCTGCCCGGACCGACCGAACAGGAGATCTTCCTGATCACCGACGCGGTCCTCCTGGAGCCCCTGCTCTACCTCGCCTGCACTCCCTACGCGCTGGCCTGGGCGATCCGCGCCGCCCGCAGCCGGCCGGGGCCGGCCGCCGACCACGCCGTCCCCGAACCGGTCGTCCGTCCGTCCTGACCCGACCGCGAGGAGGGGCGACCGGTCGCGGCCGGCCGCTGCCAAACCCCGGCCCGGCCCGGGCCGCGGGTCACACCGCCGTCGCGCGGACCTCGTCCAGGACGCGACGTTGGAAGGCACGGGCCTCGGGACCGCTCGGTGGCGGCCCGCCGGCCCGCGCTGCGATCGACCGTTCGATCAGGTCGGCGGTCGCGCCGTCGGTCGGGTCGACGGCCGCGTCGCCGTTGGCCGGCCGGTCGTCGGCGAGCAGCCGGCGGCCGGCGTCGACCTTCGACAGCCAGACGCCGTGGCGGACCCTGACCAGGGAGCGGCAGGCGCCGAGCACCGCGTCCTCGGCCCCCGGGGCGGGACCGTCGCCGGGCGGGGTCGGCAGGGCCAGCCACCAGCGCAGCGCGTCGGTCAGCAGGCGGCGCAGGTCGGCGGGGGAGAGGTCGGCGAAGGCCTCGGCGGCCGGCGGCCCGAGCAGGGCGTGCCCGCACTGGTGCAGGATGCTGCGGTCGAGGCCGTACCAGAACAGGCCGTCCTCGGCGGGGCGGTCGGCGGCGGCCCACGTCGCCCGGAACGGCATCCGCGCCCCGGTGTTCAGCTCGACTTCGAACCCGGGCTCCGGCGTGCCGGAGCGGGCGACCGCCCGGCGGTACGCGACCAGCTCCAGCCCGCGCGCGGGGCACGGCAGCGCCTCGTGCCGCAGCCGCGCCACCAGCTCCTGCCGGCGCCCGAGGTCGAGGGCGTCGGCGCAGACCAGCGCGACGTCGACGTCGCTGCGCCCCGGCTGGTACGCGCCCAGCCCGACCGAGCCGGCGGCGTACGCCCCGACGAGGTCGTCGCCGAGCACGTCGCGGGCGGCGGCGACCAGGTCGGCGAGGTAGCGGCGCAGGGGCGGGTCGAGGTCAGTCACCGGACTCGGTCCAGGCCGTCCCGGCGGGCAGGAACCACGCGCCCGCCTCGGTGCCGAGGGCGTGCGCGACGGTCAGCCGGGCGTGCCGGTCGAGCGCGGGCAGCCGGTCCGGCGGGAACCACTCCACGGCCACCGACTCGTCGTCGTTGACCCGGGCCGTGCCGGCGACCAGCCGGCAGTGGAAGCCGAGGTTGAAGAACTCGCAGCGGTCGCCGTTGGGGTAGGTGTGCGGGTGCGACACGACGCTGCTCAGGCGGACCGGCTCGACCTCCAGGCCCGTCTCCTCCCGCACCTCGCGGACCACCGCCGTGGCCGGCTGCTCGCCCGGCTCGACGATGCCGCTGACCACCGACCAGCGCCCGTCGTCGGCGCGCCTGCCGAGCAGCAGCTCGCCGGCGTCGTTGCGCACCACCGCGCTCACGCTCGGCAGCAGGAGCAGGTCGTGGCCGACGCGTTCGCGCAGCCGCAGGATGTGGTCCGGAACGCCCATCCGGCGACCCTAACCCGCCCCCCGTCCGTCAGTCGGGGCACGGCAGCCGTTCGAGAGCGACGGGACCGGCGTCGGAGGGCACGGCCAGCGCGAAGCACGCCGCCGAGTCGGCCCGCTGCCAGCCGAAGACGGAGGCCGCGGTCTTGGCGACCCGGACGCGGAACACCAGCCGTACGGTCGCCTCCGCGCGGGGCCCGTCGCTGCGTACGGTCAGCACCTCGACCCCGTCCACCGCGTCGGCGGCCCGCCGCAGCGTCGACTCCCCGGCCGCCGGTTCGGCGAGCAACCGCGCGCGGGCGAGCTGCGCGGTGGCGGTCACCTCCCGCTCGGCCTGTCGCTCCAGCCGCTGCTGTGACCGGTCCCGCAGCAGCGGCAGCCCGGCGGCCGCCCCGGCCACCGTCAGCACGATCGCCGGCGCCGCCACCGTCAGTACGCGCCGCGGCCACACCGATGTCCCACCCCCGTGTCGCACGGGGCGATTGTGCGCCACGGGCCCGCCCCGCGGCTGCCCCGTCGCGGGCCGACGGGGTGGGCGCCGTACCCCCGGGCGGCCCTGTTTTCGCAGTTCCAGCCCTTGCCGGCGGGGGCACGTCTACTGTGGAGAACATCGGCGACTTGTGGTGTTCCGGTGGCGGCCGGGTGGTTCGCGGTGCACAGTGATCCCATGAGCGACAGCGGAAGCGGTGGGCACTTCTACTGGTGCACCCGGCACCACCGGGTTGAGACCGACGCCGACGTGTGCCCCGCCAGGCACGTTCTGGGGCCGTACGCCTCAGCCGCCGACGCGGAGAACGCCCTGCAGACGGTGCGGGAGCGCAACGACGCGTGGGAGGCCGAGGACGCCCGCTGGGCCGGGGAGAACAGATAGGCGGCGCGGGACGGCCCGCGCCGAGGCACGTGGTGCTCCGCGAGGGCGAGAGCACGTCCCCAGGAAGGGAACCGAGATGGCCGAAGCACAGCAGGCCACCACCCGCCCGGCCGCCAGACGTACGACCGCCAGGAAGACCGCCGCGGCGGAGCGGACCGCGGGCACGGCGCGGACGACGCGCCCGCCCGCCACGTCCACGGCGGCGAAGAAGGCACCGGCCAGCAAGGCGACCGGCGGCGCGGGACGGGCCCCGGCGAAGAAGGCCCCCACCGCGAAGGCTTCCGCTGCGAAGGCCCCCGCGAAGAAGGCTCCCGCGAAGAAGGCGGCGTCCAGGGTCGCCACCGCGGCGAAGCGGACGACGGCCGCGGCGAAGAAGACGACCGCCACCGCCGCGAAGAAGGCGCCCGCCGCGGCGAAGCGGACGACGGCGGCGGCCAAGAGCACGGCGGCGAAGAAGACGACCTCGGCGAAGACGCCAGCCCGGCAGGCGGCGACGAAGGCAGCCACCACGGCGAAGAAGGCCACCACGGCGAAGAAGGCCACCGCGCCGGCGAAGAAGGCCACCGCCGGCGGCACCGCCCCCGCCCGCAAGGTCACCTCGGCGGCGAAGAAGACCACCACGGCGGCGAGGAAGAGCACCACCACGGCGGCGAAGAGGACCACGACGGCGGCGAAGGCCCCGGCGAAGAAGGCCACCGCCAAGAAGACGACGCCAGCCAAGAAGACGATGGCGGCCAGGAAGACGGCCGCGACCCGGCCCACCGGCGGCGCCCGCAAGGCCGCCGCGACGAAGGCCCCCGCCAGCAAGGCCACCACGACCTCCTCGGCCACCACCCGCAAGGCGGCGGCGAAGAAGGCCCCGGCGAAGACGACCGTCGCCGAGGCGCCGGCGAAGAAGACGACCGTCGCCGAGGTGCCGGCGAAGAAGACGACCGTCGCCCAGGCGCCGGCCAAGAAGGTCACCGCCCGCAAGGCACCCGCCCCGACGACGGCGGCCCGGGCCACCGCCCCCCGGGGCGTACGGGCGAGCGCGCGCCGGGCGACCGGCTGACCGCGACGCGGAGACCGGCACTCGCCGGGAAGCGGATCATCCGCCACACTGTCAGGATTGACCCCGTGGTGATCCGACGCGTACTCGCACCCCGCATCGACTTCGGCGCGCTGCGCCGCGAACTGGGGCTGCCCGAGGGGTTCCCGGCCGAGGCGCAACGCGAGGCCGACGCCGCGGCGGCCGCGCCGCCCCGGCCCGCCGCCGACCGCACCGACGTCCCGTTCGTCACCGTGGACCCCGCCGGTTCGCGCGACCTGGACCAGGCGATGCACCTCGCCCGCCGCCCCGGTGGCGGCTACCGGGTGTCGTACGCGATCGCCGACGTCGCCGCGCACGTCCGCCCCGGCGGCGCGCTGGAGGAGGAGACCTGGCGGCGCGGGCAGACCGTCTACCTGCCCGACGGCACCGTGCCGTTGCACCCCGAGACCCTCAGCGAGGGCGCGGCCAGCCTCCTGCCGGACGTCGACCGGGCCGCCGTGCTGTGGACAATCGACCTGGACGCGGACGGTGGCACCGTCGGGGTCACGCTCGAACGCGCGCTGGTGCGCAGCCGGGCCAAGCTGGACTACGTCGGCGTCCAGGCGGACGCCGACGCCGGCCGGCTACCCGATCCCATCGCCCTGCTGCCCGAGATCGGGGCCCTGCTCACCGCGCGCGGGCTGCGCCGGGGAGCGATCAACCTGCCGCTGCCCGAGCAGGACGTGGAGGCAGACGGCGACGGCTGGCGGCTGGTGCTGCGCGGGCCGGTGCCGATGGAGGAGCACAACGCCCAGATCTCGCTGCTGACCGGGATGGCCGCCGCCGACATCATGCTCGCCGGGGGCATCGGCCTGCTGCGTACGATGCCGGCGCCGAAGCCCGAGGCGGTGGCGCGGCTGCGGGCAGCCGCCGCCCCGCTGGGCGTGCACTGGCCGGACGGCGCCGGCCCCGGCGAGGTGATCGCCGGGCTGGACCCGTCGCAGCCCCGGGCCGCCGCCTTCGTGGACCAGGCCGCCGAGCTGATGCGGGGCGCCGCGTACACGGCCTTCGACGGCGCGCCGCCCGAGCAGCGGGAGCACGGCGGGGTCGCGGCCGCGTACGCCCACGTCACGGCGCCGCTGCGGCGACTGGCCGACAGGTACGCCACGGAGGTCTGCCTGGCCCTGCACGAGGGCCGGGCGGTGCCCGACTGGGCCCGCGCGGCGCTGCCCCGGCTGCCCGAGGTGATGGCCACGACCGACCGGACCGCTTCGGCGGCCACCCGGGGCGCGATCGAGCTGGCCGAGGCGGTGCTGCTGGAGCACCGGGTGGGGGAGACCTTCGACGCGGCGGTGCTGGACGTCGACGCGGCCCCGGACGGCAAGGCCCGCCCGGGCCGTCGGCCCGGCGGCACCGTGGCGCTGGACGAACCGCCGGTGCGCGCCCGCTGCCTCGGCGAGCTGCCGCTCGGCGAGCGGGTGCGGGTCCGCCTGGTCACCGCCGACCCCGCCACCCGCACGGTGGCCTTCGAACTGGCCTGATCCCGCAGGCCCGCCCACCTCTGCGTGATGGCTGCCGGGCGGGCCCGGTCCCGCCTGCCCGCTCTGCCCGGTCGGTCCGCGCGGTGGCCGCCGGGTTGTCTTGATCCCGCTGGCTCGGTCGCCCTGCGCGGTGACCGCCGGGCCGGTCCGGTCCCGCCGGCGGATGCCTCGGCACCGTCGGCGGCAGCGGGGATTGTCACAGCGCCCGCCGGTGCCGCCGGCCTGCGGGTTTGCGAGGATGGCGGCATGGCTTACGACGCGAGCACGCTGCCCGACGTGTCCGGGCTGACCGTCGGCATCATCGGCGGCACGGGCGACCAGGGGAGGGGTCTCGCCTACCGGTTCGTCCGGGCCGGCCAGCCCGTGCTGATCGGGTCCCGTACCGCCGAGCGGGCCGTCCAGTCCGCCGAGGAGATCGCGGCCCTGCCCGGGGTGCCCGCCGGGGCGCCGGTGGCCGGCGGCGGCAACGAGGAGGTGGCCCGGCGCAGCGACGTGGTCATCATCGCGGTGCCGTGGGACGGGCACGCCGCCACCGTCGCCGCGCTCGCCGAGCCGCTCGCCGGCAAGATCGTCGTCGACTGCGTGAACCCGCTCGGCTTCGACAAGCAGGGCCCGTACGCGCTCACGGTCGCCGAGGGCAGCGCCGTGCAGCAGGCCGCCGCACTGCTGCCCGACTCCCGGGTCTGCGCCGCGTTCAACCACGTCAGCGCCCCGCTGCTCGCCGACCCGGAGATCGAGCGGATCGACCTCGACGTGCTGATCTGCACCGAGGACCGCGAGCTGGTCGGCGTCGTCGCCGCGCTGGCCGCCCGGATCCCCGGCATGCGCGGCATCTACGCCGGCCGGCTGCGCAACGCCCACCAGATCGAGGCGTTCACCGCCAACCTGATCGCCATCAACAAGCGCTACAAGGCGCACGCCGGCATCCGCGTCACCGACCTCTGACAACACCCGCCCCGCTCGGCTCGGCCCTGCCCTGCTCGGCCCTGCCCTGCCCTGCTCGGCCTGGCCCGGTCTGGTCTGGCCCTGCCCGGCTCGATCCTGCTGGGCGTGCTGCACCCTGCTTGGCGTGCTCGACCCGGTCTAGCCCCGCCCCGCCCCGAGATCTTGGTACGGAACGGCCCCTCGGGGGGCCGTTTCCTACCAAGATCTCTGCTCGAGGCCGCTGTGCGGGGCTTGCGTGCGGGTTCACTGGGCGGGGCCTGCGAGCGAAGCCACTGAGCGGGGATCGCGAGCGGGGCTGGTGGGCCGGGCTGCATGAGCGAGGTGTGGTGGGCCGGCCCGGCGGGCGGTGCGGCCCGCAGGGGCGCACCGCCCGTAGGACGGATCAGAAGGTGTGTTCCTCGGCGGGGAAGTCGCCGCCGCGGACCTCGTCGGCGAAGCGCCGCGTCGCGTCGGTCAGGGCGCCCGCCAGGTCGGCGTAGCGCTTAACGAAGCGCGGCGCTCTGCCGGTACGCAGGCCGGCCATGTCCTGCCAGACCAGCACCTGGGCGTCGGTGTCCGCGCCGGCGCCGATGCCCACGGTCGGGATCGGCAGCTCCGCCGTGATCCGCTTGGCCACCTGCCCCGGCACCATCTCCAGCACCACGGCGAACGCGCCCGCCTCGGCCACCGCCCGGGCGTCGGCGATCACGTCGTCGGCCGTGTCGCCGCGCCCCTGCACCCGGTAGCCGCCGATGGCGTGCTCGCTCTGCGGGGTGAAGCCGATGTGCGCCATCACCGGGATACCGGCGCCGGTGATGGCGGCGATCTGCGCCGCGCAGCGCCGGCCGCCCTCCAGCTTCACGGCGTGGCAGCCGCCCTCCTTCATGAACCGCACGGCGGTGCGCAGGGCCTGCGTGGGGCCCTCCTCGTAGGAGCCAAACGGCAGGTCGCCGACGACCAGCGCGTGCCGGGTCGCCCGGACGACCGCACGGACCAGCGGGAGCAGCTCCTCGGTGGTCACGGGGACCGTGGTCTCGTAGCCGAAGACGTTGTTGGCCGCCGAGTCGCCGACCAGCAGCACCGGGATGCCGGCCTGGTCGAAGATCGAGGCGGTGTACTGGTCGTACGAGGTGAGCATCGGCCACCGTTCGCCGCGCTCCTTGGCGGCGATCAGGTCGCGGGTGCGTACCCGCCGGGTGGCCGGGCCGCCGTAGAGGGCGGTCACCTCGGACGGGGTGGACTCCACCATGGCTCTCTCCTTCCTCGAGGCCGCGTGCGCGGTCCCCGGGTTCCGCCGCGATCGTCGCACCCGACGACCGGCCGGCGGCAGAGCGCAGTGGAGGATGTCACTCCCGGGCCGCCGCCGGCCCGGGAGCGACATGGCTCAGCCGTCCTCGCGCCACCGGTTCGTGATCGGCAGCCGCCGGTCCCGCCCGAAGGCCTTCATCGAGATCTTCGCGCCCGGCGCGGACTGGCGGCGCTTGTACTCGGCGGTATCCACCATCCGCAGCACCCGGTCGACGACGGCCGGGTCGTGGCCGGACGCGACCAGCCCGTCGCGGCCCAGGTCACCGTCGACGTAGCCGATCAGGATCGGGTCCAGCACGTCGTAGTCGGGCAGCGTGTCGCTGTCGAGTTGGCCCGGGCTCAGCTCGGCGCTCGGCGGCTTGCCGATGGAGTTCTCCGGGATGGGCGGGGTCTCGCCCCGGCGGGCGGCGTCGGCGTTACGCCACTTCGCCAGCCGCCAGACCAGCGTCTTCCAGACGTCCTTGACCGGGTTGAAGCCGCCGACCGAGTCGCCGTAGAGGGTGGAGTAGCCGACCGCCAGCTCGCTCTTGTTGCCGGTGGTCAGCACCAGGTGCCCCTCCTGGTTCGACAGCGCCATCAGGATCACCCCGCGTACGCGCGCCTGGAGGTTCTCCACGGAGACCCCGGAGAGCGACATGTTCGCCAGGAAGGTGTCCACCATCGGCTGGATCGGCTCGACCCGGTAGTCCAGCCTGGTCCGCTTCGCCAGCTCGGCCGCGTCATCCCGGCTGTGCTCGGAGGAGTGCTGGCTGGGCAGCGAGACGCCGACCACCCGGTCGGGCCCGAGCGCGTCGACGGCCAGCGCGGCCACCACCGCCGAGTCGATGCCGCCGGAGAGACCCAGCACCACCGAGGGGAACCGGTTCTTGTTGACGTAGTCGCGCAGGCCCAGCACGAGCGCCTGCCACACCTCGGCCTCGTCAGCCACCGGTGCGATGATCCCGCCCGTGGCGGCGGGGCCGGTGGGCGCCGGCGGGATGTCCCCGGCCTCCGTCCGCACCACGCGCATCCCGTCCGCCAGCTCCTGCTCCGGGGCGGCCGGCTCGCCGGCGGCGGGCAGCTCCACGTCGTGCACCAGCAGGTGCTCGACGAACTGCGGGGCCCGGGCGAGCAGCGTGCCGTCGGCGCCCACGATCATCGAGTCGCCCTCGAAGACCAGCTCGTCCTGCCCGCCGACCATGTTGACGTACGCGATCATCGCCCCGGCCTCGGCGGCCCGGCGGCGGACCAGCGGCAGCCGGACGTCGTCCTTGTTCAGCTCGTACGGCGAGCCGTTGACGCAGAGGACGAGGCCGACCCCGGCCTGGCGGGCGACGGCGAACGGGCCGCCGGCCTGCCACAGGTCCTCGCAGATGGTCAGCGCCACGTCCACCCCGCCGACGCGGACGACGCTCAGCGCGTCGCCGGAGACGAAGTAGCGGTCCTCGTCGAAGACGCCGTAGTTGGGCAGGTGGTGCTTGAAGTAGGTGGCCACGATCCGACCGTGGTGCAGCAGGGCCGCCGCGTTGCGGGCGCCGCGACCGGGCTCGGCGTCGCCGCTCACCTGCGGCGGGCCGTCGGCGTCCAGGTAGCCGACCAGCACCGGTAGGGCGCCCAGCCCGTCGGCGTCGAGATCGGCGGCGAGGCGTTCCAGCGCGGCCTTCGACGCGGCGACGAAGGACCGGCGGAAGACCAGGTCCTCGACCGGATAGCCGGTCAGCATCATCTCCGGGAACGCGACGATCTGGGCGCCGGTGTCGGCGGCCCGGCGGGTCCAGTCACGGACCAGGCCGGAGTTGCCGGCGAGGTCGCCGACGGTCGGGTTGACCTGGCACAGGGCGAGACGCAGGGTGGGCATGTCCTCATCTTGCCCCAGTCGTGCGGACCCGACACGCGGGGCGGGGCGAGACCACGGGAGCCGCGGGACAGGGCAGGACGCCCGCCGGCCGGTCGCGTAACGTCGGCGTAACGAGGCCGGTGGAGACTGGTCGGTCAGGCCGGGTCGACCCCGGTCGCAGGTGCGCAACGGTGTCGCGAGGGGTGGAAGTGGACCGTCAGCAGGAGTTCGTCCTCCGTACGCTGGAAGAGCGGGACATCCGGTTCGTCCGGCTGTGGTTCACCGACGTGCTGGGCACGCTCAAGAGCGTGTCGGTGGCCCCCGCCGAGCTGGAGGCGGCCTTCGAGGAGGGCATCGGGTTCGACGGCTCGGCGATCGAGGGCTTCGCCCGGGTCTTCGAGTCCGACATGGTGGCCATGCCCGACCCGACGACCTTCCAGGTCTTCCCGTTCGAGGGTGGGGCCAGCGGCGAGAGCGCCCGGATGTTCTGCGACATCCTGCTGCCCGACGGCGGTCCGTCCTGGGCCGACCCGCGGCACGTGCTGCGCCGGGCGCTGTCCAAGGCCGCCGAGAAGGGGTTCACCTTCTACACCCACCCCGAGATCGAGTTCTTCCTGCTGGAGAACGGCCCGCTGGACGGCTCGGTGCCCATCCCGGTCGACACCGGCGGCTACTTCGAGCACACCACCCACGCCGTGGCCCGCGACTTCCGCCGGCAGGGCGTGCTGGCGCTGGAGCGGATCGGCATCTCCGTGGAGTTCAGCCACCACGAGGTGGCCCCCGGCCAGCAGGAGATCGACCTGCGCTACGCCGACGCGCTCACCACGGCCGACAACATCATGACCTTCCGGCACGTGGTCAAGGAGGTGGCGCTCTCCACCGGCGTGCAGGCCACCTTCATGCCGAAGCCGTTCACCGACCAGCCGGGCAGCGGCATGCACACCCACCTGTCGCTGTTCGAGGGGGAGCGCAACGCGTTCCACGACGCCGGCGACCCGATGAAGCTGTCCAAGGTGGCCCGGGCGTTCATCGCCGGGCTGCTGGTGCACGCCCGGGAGTACACGGCCGTCACCAACCAGTGGGTCAACTCCTACAAGCGGCTGTTCCCGCAGGCATTGCCGGACCGGGTGACCGAGAGCCCCGCGTACGTCTGCTGGGGTCACCTGAACCGGTCCGCGCTGGTTCGGGTCCCCGCCTACGGCAAGCCGAACTCCGCCCGGGTGGAGGTCCGCTCGCCGGACTCGGCGGCCAACCCCTACCTGGCCTTCGCGGTGCTGCTCGGCGCCGGGATGAAGGGCATCGAGGAGGGCTACGAGCTGCCGCCGGGCGCCGAGGACGACGTGTGGTCGTTGACCAGCGCCGAGCGGCGGGCGATGGGCTACGAGCCGCTGCCGGAGAACCTGTCCGAGGCGATCGACGTGATGGCCGGCTCCGAACTGGTCGCCGAGGTGCTCGGCGAGCACGTCTTCGACTTCTTCCTGCGCAACAAGCGGGCCGAGTGGGAGCAGTACCGCCGCGAGGTCACCCCCTACGAGCGGCAGCGATACCTGTCGCTGTAGGCCCGCCTCCCGGAGCCGGAGCGGGGCTCCCGCTGCTGGCGCGGTGCCGCTATCGTCTCGGTCACCGCGCCGGCATCCCCGCCGGGCGCAGAGTTCGGGAGGCAGTCGGTGCTGGAAGATCTGCTCAGCGGAGCCTGGCAGAGCGTCGTGTTCGGGGTCGTCGGGGTGGCCCTGATGGCGGCCGGGTTCGGGCTGGTCGACATGCTCACCCCCGGCAGGCTGCGGGAGCTGATCTGGGTACGGCGCAACGGCAACGCCGCGCTGCTGCTCGCCGCCAACCAGCTCGGCATCGCCGGGATCGTGTTCACCGCGATCCTGACCAGCTACAGCGACTTCGCCAGAGGGCTCGCCTCGACTCTCGTCTTCGGCCTGGTCGGGCTGGTCATCATGGCGCTGGCGTTCTTCGTGCTGGACCTGCTCACCCCCGGCAAGCTCGGCGAGATCATCTGCTCGGACGAGCCGCACCCGGCGGCGCGGGTCAGCGCCGCCACGCACTTCGGCGCCGCGCTGATCGTCTGCGCCTGCATCGCCTGACCTGTCCCGTCACACCCCCGTCGTAGGTTGCGGGGGTGAACCGGACGGACCGTCTCTACGCCCTGGTCGAGGAGCTGCGCGCCGTGTCGCCACGGCCGCGCAGCGCCCGCTGGCTCGCCGCCCGCTTCGAGGTGAGCACCCGCACCATCGAGCGCGACATCGGCGCCCTCCAGGAGTCGGGCGTGCCGATCTGGGCCGAGCCGGGCCGCACCGGCGGCTACGCGCTCGACCGGGCCCGCACCCTGCCGCCGGTCAACCTCACCCCCGTCGAGGCGGTCGCGATGGCGGTGGCGTTGCACCGGATGCGCGGCACGCCGTTCGCCGCCGCGGCCGGCACCGCCCTGCGCAAGCTGATCTCCGTGATGCCGGCCGCCGACGCCGCCGAGGCCCACCGGCTCGCCGCCCGGGTGCACCTGATCGGCGACGGCCCGGTGACGCCCGTCCCGGCCGCCGTCGCCGACGCGGTGCGCGCGCGACGCGTGCTGCGCCTGCGCTACGCCGACCGCTCCGGTGCCGGCTCGCTGCGCGACGTGGAGCCGCTGGGCTACCTCGGCAACCCCCGCCACTGGTACCTGCTGGGCTGGTGCCGGCTGCGGGCCGGCATCCGCGCCTTCCGCGTCGACCGGATCACCTCGGTCACGACCCTCGCCGAGCGGGTGCCGGAGCGCGAGCTGTCCGCCGACGACATCGACATCCCCCAGGAGCGGATCCGCCGGCTCAGCCTGGTCTGACACGGGGCAGCGCGGCCCTCCCGTGCACGGCATGCTGTCTCTTCCGCATGTTCCCCGCAGGAGGTCACCACGTGCCCGACGCGCTCAGCTACGCCGACGCCGTTCGCCTGCTCGGCGGGGAGAAGAGCAGGGTCGTCGACTGGTTCGACAAGCTGACCGGAGGAGCCCTGCTGGCCGCCTCGGTGCCGGTGCCGGCGCTGCTGGGGATCTTCGACGCGAAGGCGGAGTTCGTCCGGCTCGGCCACGAGCTGGTACGCGGCATGTCCGAGAAGCGCTCAGGGCTGTCCCGGTACGACCGCACGCAGCGCCTGGAGGCGGCGCACGCCGTCATCGCGGTGACCGCCTTCTTCGAGGTGCTGAGCGAGATCGACCTGCCCTTCGACGTGGCGAGCGCCCGGATCAGCAAGGCCGAGCAGTTGTCGTTGGCCGGCTCAGGAGCGGTGCACGAGGCGGCCCTCACCGACGCGTTCTTCGCCACCGCGGCGCCGCTGCCTGGTCCGCAACTGCCCTATCCCGCGTTCCGCCATGCCCTGGTCGCCTACTACGGCGGGCTCGTCGGCCGGCTGCAACACCTCCTACGCGGCCTGGCCGTGTGGGAGGCCGTCGACGAATGGCGGCGACAGGCGACGGAGAAGGTGCTGCTCCGGCTGCCTATGACCGCCGCCGACCGGCACCGCGACCTGCTGACCCAGCTCGCGGTGGACTACGTCGAGGTGTCGTTCTGGATCGGCCTGCACGAGCACGAGGCGACCCGGACGCAGGTGCGTGCCCTCTCGGTGGGGCTGGACGAGATGCGGCAGGCCCTGGTCGCCCTCTCCGCGGGAGGCCCACCCGACGGCCGTCGGGCGGCGCTCGCCGTGGCGTACACCGCGGAGTTGGGACGGCCGATCATCTCGTCCGGGGAGGTGCCGACCGGGCTGACGGTGCCGACGCTCGGCGAGGCGTACGTGCCGCCGCTGTGCCGGATCGAGGAGTTGCCCGCCCACGCGCGACCGAGCGACGAGGCGTGGTGGGATGGGCGGCCGTTGCGTGACGACCTGTGGCAGTCCCTGGTCGTGCACCTCACTTCGCCGAACGCCACCCGGGCCCCGCTGCTGGTGCTCGGCCAGCCGGGCTCCGGCAAGTCCGTGCTGACCCGGGTCCTCGCCGCGCAGCTGCCGCCTGCCGACTTCATGGTGGTGCGGGTGGTGCTGCGCGACGTCCACGCCGCCGGGGAGCTCCAGGACCAGATCGAGCAGGCGGTCCGTAACGACACCGGAGAGAGGGTGGACTGGCCCGGCCTGTCCAGGTCGGCCGGCGACGCCCTGCCGGTCGTGCTGCTCGACGGCTTCGACGAACTGCTCCAGGCCACCGGAGTCAGCCAGACCGACTACCTGCGCCGGGTGGCGGCCTTCCAACGGCGCGAGGCCGACCAGGGGCGTCCGGTGGCGATGCTGGTGACCAGCCGCACCAGCGTCGCCGACCGGGCGCAGCCGCCGCCCGGCACGGTGGCGGTACGGCTGGAACCGTTCGACGGCGAGCGGGTGCGGGCCTGGACCGCCACCTGGAACCGGGTCAACGACGGGGCGTTCCGCGCGCTCGGCGTGCAGCCGCTGGAGCCGGCGACGGTGCTGGCCCACCGTGAGCTGGCCGAACAGCCGCTGTTGCTGCTGATGCTGGCGCTCTACGACGCCGAGGGCAACGACCTGCGATCGGCCGGCGAGCTGCGCCGGGGCGAGCTCTACGAACGCCTGTTGCGCAGCTTCGCCCGCCGCGAGGTCATGAAGCACCGGCCGGGCCTGTCCGAGCGGGACCTGGACCGGGCGACGGAGGACGAGCTGCGCAGGTTGTCGATCGTGGCGTTCGGCATGTTCAACCGGGGCGTCCAGTGGGTCACCGAGAACGACTTCGAGTCGGATCTCGCCGCGCTGCCGTTCCTGGGCAGCCGTCCGGCGGCTGTCACGACCGACGGACACCTGCGTACCCCGCTGCGACCTGCCGAGATCGTCCTGGGCCGCTTCTTCTTCGTGCACCGCTCACAGGCGATGCGGGACCAGACCCGGGCCAGCACCTACGAGTTCCTGCACGCCACCTTCGGTGAGTTCCTGATCGCCCGGACGACCGCGCTGGTGCTGGACGACCTGGTGGCCCGGGAGGCGAGCGCCCTGCTGGGGGCCACGCCGACGGACGACGATCCGCTCCACGCCCTGCTGTCCTTCGCGACACTGACCGGACGCACCCCGATCGTCACCTTCCTCACCGAGATCCTGACGTCGTGGGGCGGAAGCCGGCGGGACGCCGTGGTCGACATGCTGCTGCGCCTGTTCCGGGCGGCGACCGGCCGGCGACCGGCGCGCCACTTCGAGTCGTATGAGCCTCGGCAATTGTCGGTTCCGAAGCGCCACGCCGTGTACGGCGTGAACCTGCTCGTGCTGCTGCTCGCCGCGAGCGGGCAACTGCGGGGAAGCGAACTCCCCTTGGACAGCGGCGACGTCGTGTCCGGGTGGAACCGACTGGCTCTCTTCTGGCGTTCCCAGCTCAGCGACAGCGAGTACGCCGGCCTGTTGGGCGCGGTGCGGGTCGAGCGGGCGTGGTCGGGAACGCGACGGGATCTGCTCCTCTCCATCGAGGAAGGTCAGGACAAGTCGCCGCCACCGGCGGGCGACCCCAGGTGGTTCATCAGCGGCTCCAGGGACGACAGCCCCGTGGAGGACGCGGCGAGTTACTACCTGATGACCGGGACAGACTTCGCCCTGTTCGCTCGGACCGCGCACTTCGAGTGCGATCCGAATCTCGACACGGCGCTGCACGCGCTGGGACCGCTGGGGCATCCGCTCGACGCGCTCGACGGCTTCTGGACCTTCAGGGACGGCGACCGGTCGGAAGCCCGGCTCCTGCTCGACGTGTCGCTTCTCCCGATCCTCGGCGCGGGGGCTCGGGAGCGGGAA
Source organism: Micromonospora sp. AMSO12t (assembly GCF_008806585.1). NCBI lineage: Bacteria > Bacillati > Actinomycetota > Actinomycetes > Micromonosporales > Micromonosporaceae > Micromonospora > Micromonospora sp. AMSO12t. Next base: position 2,562 of record NZ_WAAS01000047.1, on the reverse strand, counting down.
CGGGCCTACCAACGCCTGCTGGCCATCGTGGAGGAGCCGGACGAGACACCGCAGCTGCCGGTGGCGGAGTTCGTGCTGGATCGGATCTCGACCGATCACGGGTTGTCCGCCGCGTTCGTCGCCGATGTGCTGTGTCTTCTCCAACAGGACGTGACGCTCGTCGGCTCCCTGCTGGCGTCGGCCGCCCGCTGCGTTCTTGCCTTCCTCGGCCGCGACCGGGAGACCGACGTCAGGCTGGCTGAGCAGGCCGACCGCCTGATCGCCGGCGCACAGTGGTACGCCGCCGCTGGCGGCAGTCCGCTCGACTGGCTCGACACCGACACCGCGGAGTTGGTCGTCCGCACGTACGAGGCGGGCGTGCGGCGGTACCCGGTATCGGTGGCCGAAGCGGCGAGTTTCCGCGCCCGCCACGGATCGCGCCGCCCCGACCTGGTCGACCGGTTGATTCCGCTCACCGACCCGTCCGAGTAGTGGTCTGGTCGCAAACACCGACAGGACGGTGTCGCGGACGGGGCGGAGGCTGACTCCTGACGGCGCCGGCCGAACGGCCGGCGCGCGAACGGGAGGCGACACATGTCCACGATCACCAGCGGGGTCAACTGGTTCGAGGTCGGCACGGACCGGCCGGAGGAGACCGGGCGCTTCTACACCGACCTGTTCGGCTGGGCGTTCGGCGAGCAGGGGACGCCGGAGGCGTCGTACCGGGTGACGGAGGCGGGGCCAGCGGGTTCCATCCAGGGCGCGATCCGGGACACCGGCGGGGCGAGCCCGAACTACGCCATCTTCTACGTCCAGGTGGCCGACGTGGCCGACGCCGCCCGGCGGGCGGAGGCGGCGGGCGGCAAGGTGCTGGTGCCGCCGAGGTCCAACGACAACGGGCTCACCTTCGCCCACCTGGCCGACCCGGTCGGCAACCACTTCGGCGTCTACGCTCCGCCACCGGGGGCCTGAGCAAGACCGGCCCCGGCGACCCGGCCGCCCGCCCCGGCCGGGTCGCCGGGGCGGACGGCGTACGTCACTTGCCGGCCGGTCCGCCGTGGCCGCCCCGACCGCCCGGGCCGGGCAGGACGCCGGCCTCGGCGGCGGCGGTGACGGCGTCGGCCTGCTCCTGGGTGAGCTTGCCGTCCTCGACGGCCTGCGCCAGGCGCTCCTTCATCGCGGCCTGCCGGTCGGCGGGGTCGCCCTTACCGACCTTCTCGGGCCGGTCGCCCTTCCCGGGCCGGTCGGCGGGCTTGTGCTCCTCGCGCAGCTTCTCCAGCGCGGCCGTCACCTTGTCGGTGTCGACGCCCAGCTCCGCGGCCAGCTTCCCGGCGAACTCCGCCTGCCGGTCGGCCCGCTGCTGCTGGCGGTCGCCGCCCTCGGCGGCGCTGGTGCTGGCGCCCGGCGCCGGGGTGTCGCCGTCCGCAGCGAATGCGACCGTCGGGGCGGCGAGGCCCACGCCGAGTACGCCGGCCGCGGCCAGCCCGGCCAGCAGGTGCTTCTTCCTCGTGGTGCGGGACATGTCGTCCTCCAACTCGTCGATGGGTCGTGCGATGACCTCACCGACAGTGACCGGTAGGGCTGAGGGGATGCCGTGGCGACCCTGTCAGCGAGCTGGCAATCCGGGGGCCGCCCGACCGGACAAACGGGTTGCATCGACGCGCGCTAGCGGCGAGGGTGTGCGGTCGGCAGGGCCCCGCCGGGGCGGAGCAGGTGACGGAAGGTGACCCTCGTGACGACGTCCGCGAAGATCAGGGAAGTCCCACTGGCCGGGGCGGGCGGCGGCCCGTACGGCATCACGGTCGGCCCCGACGGCGCGCTCTGGCTGACGCTGGCCCATGCCGGCGGCATCGCCCGGATGGGTGCGGGCGGTGAGCTGCGCACCTGGTCGGTGTCGCCCGACAGCCGACCGTTGATCATCACCCCGGGCCCCGACGGCGCCCTCTGGTTCACCCGCTCCGGCGACGACCGGATCGGCCGGATCACCACCGACGGCGAGCTGAGCGCCGTCGCGCTTCCGGCCGGGACCGGCCCCTGCGGCATCGCCGCCGGTCCCGACGGCGCCCTCTGGTACGCGGCCATGAACGCCGACGCGATCGGTCGGGTCACCGTCGACGGGGAGCAGACGCGGTTCCCGCTGCCGGTGAGCGGCGGCTTCGCCTCGATGGTCGCCACCGGGCCGGACGAGGCCGTCTGGTTCACGCTCAACCAGGCGAACGCGGTGGGCCGGATCGGCATGGACGGCGCCGTGACCCTGCACGCGCTGCCGACCGAGGGGGCCGCGCCGGTCGGCATCACCGCCGGCGTCGACGGGGCGCTCTGGTTCGTCGAGATCGGCGCCGGCCAGCTCGGTCGGATCACCCCGGACGGGCGGATCACCGAGTACCCGCTGCCGGACCGGTCCGCCCGGCCGCACGCGATCGTCGCCGACCCGGCCGGCGGCTGCTGGTACACCGAGTGGGGCGGCAACCGCATCGGCCACGTCGCCCAGGACGGCACGATCGACACCTACGACCTGCCGACCCCGGCCTCCGAACCCCACGGCCTCACGGTCGCCCCGGACGCCACGGTCTGGGCCGCCCT